>JBKJNS010000099.1:0-8495 GCA_046593455.1 Chitinophagales bacterium
AAACCAATGTAAGGTGTATACAATGGATTTGAATTTGAAAGCACGAGGTAGGTAGTGCTGTCTAAAAAAGTGACATTAAAGTTTTCAAAAACTTTTCCGGAAGTGATTTTTATTTTATCACCTCTCTGTAATGAACTTAAATTTTGACCTCGCAAAAATATTCCTTGCCAAGCACCATCTCCATCTTGTATCGTTGTTAGGCCAAGGTCAAAAAAACCGATGGTCGACATTACAATTCCTTCAACACTCATGTTACTTGTAATCCATTTACCAGCTAAGAATGGAGTACCGCTTCCGGTTGGATTGTATTGAATGTCTTTGATTGAATTAATACCGCTATTGATTACCCAATAGAAAGAATTAGTTGCCAATGAATCAGGGAAGTTTGTAAAGTTCCCGTCATTGTCAGTTGCTTTGATCCAGTAGTTTACATAGGAACTGTCAATTGCAACTGCAGGAATATTCGCGCTCCAGGTATTTCCATTTTGAATCATTGGAACTGAAGTGTAAGAAGTATTTCCTAACCCAACAGAATAATTAATATTCGCAGAAGCAACGGTTCCATCGGCATCTGTAATTGTAGCGGATACTGTTTGTGTTTGTGTTGTAGTTGGAATTGAATTACTCAACATTATATTGCTAACTATTGGCGGTGCAGCAGTAATTACTCCAATATCATTTAAATCAAGCGGGCCAACATAATATTCGCATAAGCCGGTTGATGAAGAACATGTTTCAATAATAATTCCTTTTAAAAAAGAAATGGTAGCATTTGTTAAAGAAGCAATATCCCATAGATCGGGAGTATTAGAACCAACTGCCGTGCAAAAATTATCAGCAGTATCATTGCGCACCCATCCGCTAAAATCACGGGTTTTAATTTTATTTCCTGCGCCATCTTGCAAACTCCAGAAAATTCGGCCAGCATTACTTCCGCTTCCATAGCTTACATCGACCACTTGTACATTATCAAACTCAACATAAGTTCCCTCCCACTGTTCACCTGTTTCACGTTGTATAATTTGTCCACCTCCGCCATCACTTTTCATAAACTGATCAATGGTAAGAACCTGAGGAGCAGGAACCAATTGACCTATTCCAGTAAGCGTTGAAGTAACCGGAAGAATAAGAAGCTGCGAATTACCCGGCACGGGTGCATTTATTAATCCAAAACTGCTGAGAATACCTGTGCACTTTACTTTATTTCCAACTTGAAAATTATCAATAAACTGTACGGCATTATTTAAATCATTTAGTGTTCCTGAATATCCTAATGCTCCCGGATCAATTAATACATGTATTCCATTCCATGATCCGCCACCTGCTGTTTGCAACCATGTTCCACTTCGGCTACCTGATGTACTCTGGCCATAATCGCAAGGATCAAAATTTACAATTCCTTCTACTTGCACAGTATCACCATGATAAAGGGAAGTATCTTTTCCATTTGAGAGTGTTTGCGGATCCACGTATTGCAAATCGTGAATACTTATCAATGGATATTGAGCAAAAGCATAATTACCTAATAAGGTTGTACAGGTGAGAAGAAGTAAAAGTTTTTTCATGATTGAATTTGAATGTTTTGTTTTTTGAAAGGCGAAAAGTAAATCATTCTTATCATCTGTTTGAGATAAGAAATGGTTATTTCTTACTCGAAAGAACGTGTAAATAATTATAGTTAAAAAAAACACCCTGCAGAACTTGCAAGGTGTTTAACTTTTTAAGAAGTACTGATTATTTCATCACGAGCATCTACTCGCTTAGTTTAGATGTGCCTGCTTCTATAACAATCAGGTAAGTTCCATTACTTAATGAATTTGTGTTGATGGTATAATTATGACTTCCCGAAGTTTGGTTTTTATTCACTTCACCATAAACTAAATTTCCTTTTAAATCATAAACCTTAATTGCAACATCACTTCCACTCGCAATACTTGCATTGATGGTAGCAATATCGCTTACAGGGTTCGGGAATATTTTAAAGCTTCCTATTTTGTTTTCAATGTTTTTAATTCCAACTAAACTACCCGATTTAAAAACACCTCTTCCAAAACCTGCTATATAGGTATAATCTGTTTGGCCATAATAAGGCACCTGCACAATTCGCATTACAGGAACTCTTTCAAAACCGGTATTCTGCTCAACCCAATCACTTGTTGTAATGTCACGGCTATAAACACCAAGATCGGTTCCCACCAATATCAAATTAGGATTTACATAGTCAATACATGAACTCCAAACAGGCATCTTGGGCAAATTACCGGTGATATCTGAAAATGTAAACGTGCTCATTGCATCGGTACTCCTCCATACATAGCTTGTTGCAGCATAACGAGCTGCAGTTACTACAATGTTATTATTATTAAGTCTATCCACAGCTATAGAACGTAAATAACGGTTAACACCAATACTAACAGAAGCAACCGAAATCCCGCTATCAACAGCACTCCATTTATCGGCCGCAGAGTTGATCGCCGGGTATTTAAATTTACCTGAGTCTCTTACGGCAAGAAGGTTCGAATATCTATACATCATTCCAGTACTTGTTCCTGCAAATAAAGTATTGCCATCAGGAGTAAACGCAAGACAAGTAACAACACCTGTAGTGGCGGGAAATCTAAACCAATCAGGATTTATTGAAAAATTGAGCGCACCAAGTGTTACCCAAACATTTCCTCCTGAACTTCCGGTACCCAATGCAAAAAATGATTGTTCGTTTCCTTGTTCAGATAATTCGAAAGGTGCAATCCAATCTGCTCCCTGACCCGGAAAACCTGTTCCACCAGCATCAATTCTGGTATCAAAGAAACTACTGAATCCGCCAGTTCCGCTATTTGATGATCTTTTAACCGCCCCCGCAAAATATTCTTCAAAGAAAGCATTTTCATTTGTTGCTGCTATCTCCACTGTCATTGCATCACCACCCCAAATTTCTCTACCTGCTTTTGCAGTATTACCATTGAAGTCAATATAAATGCAACCATTATCCTGCAAACCCATAATAACTTCACCTGTGGTTTTTGCATCTACAGAATAGGGTTGTGTGGTAATATAATTTCTATTCAATGATTCAAATGAGGGATAAGTTGCAGATGCATTAGATGTGCGATAAATTCCCCCATCACACCCGATTAGCATTTGATCGGGGTTGGTTGGATTAAATACTACTGCATGCATATCCGGGTGAATGTAAATTGAAGGATCAAAAAATTCTGCAAACCAGTTAGTCAAAGTTACCCAGCCTGTTGCAGGCGTGTAACTAAAAAGTGAAAGCTGACCACCCAGAAAAACTTTTTCAGGATCGGTAGGTGAGATTCCAAGAGCAATATCATATCCTGCCTGTTCGCCGAGTGGTGCAAATGATGCGCTGTTACCCGGTGCAATCAACGTCCAGTTTTGTCCGCCATCAGTTGATTTATACATTCCATACAATGACCATCCTGCAACTAAAGTTTCAGCAATTACTGCATAAACATAACTGGGATTTGATGCTGCAATTCCAATTTCAATTCTTCCTTGTGGAATCGCAGGAAATCCGCCAACTCCCATTTGTGTTGTAAAGTCATCACCATTCGGTGAAGTTGCACGGTAATATTTGTTAGCAGAAACTGCATGAACTACACCATCGCTTCCAATTTTAATATCCCAAGCGTTAGATGCAGTAGCAATTCCGCCTGCATTGGTCCATGTTGTTCCTCCATCTTTTGAAATCTTGATTCCCTTATTAGTAGCTGCATAAATTTTACTTGCATCGGTTGTACTTACTGCAAGTTTATTTACGTAAGCCCAGTCAGATGTTGTTGAATTTACTACAGGTGCAGTAGCTGACAATTGTGACCAGGTATTACCATGATCTGTCGATTTCCAAACGCCGCCACCAGGAAAACCAGGAGCAGCATAGCCCAGAGGAGAATTTAGACCAAGATCATGAAAACCTTCCCCGGTTCCGTAATACAAATCACCATTGATTGCTTGCGTAATACAGGTAACAGCATTGTTGCTAAAATCTCCCGCAACTCTTAACCAAGAGTCGCCATTGTTTGTACTCTTCCAAAGTCCACCACTCACACTTCCCATAAAAATTAAACCTGAAACATCTTTATCATAAAGAATGGATCTTGTTCTTCCGCCAATATTATCGGGTCCCATTTCTTCCCAGTTGATAGTTACATCACGAGTGGTTGCCATTGCATTGGCTTCTTCGATGGCCATCTGCATATCAGCAGGATCAAAAATTCCTGTTTCCTGATTTGATCTTGCATTAGTCCACCAGTCAATGGATTCCTTGATTTCAGGTTTGCCGCCTTTTCTTTCATTTTCATGACTCTCTGTTTTTAAAGTTACAGCAGAAGGCAATGACAGGAAAATAAAAAAGGCCACGACTATGATTGCAGATAAAGAAAGAAGTTTTCTCATGTTTTGGTTTGAATTTTTTATTGGCGTTAAAATTAAAAGAAAATGCTATACTCCATAATAATTGTTCTAACTTTCTTGGTCACGTTAAGGTAAAAGAATTGTATAGCAAATTTGATTTTGAAACTGCAAAAATTTATTTCAAATGTTTTTCTGCATGGTAAGAAGATCGAACGAGTGGGCCACTTTCTACATGCCTAAATCCTTTTTCTTTTCCTACAGTTTCATACTCTTTAAAAATATCAGGGTGTATCCACTCTATAACTTCAAGATGATTTCTAGTTGGTTGCAGGTATTGCCCAATGGTCATAACATCGCAACCTGCATCTCTCAAGTCATCCATTACTTTAAAAACTTCTTCTTTTTTTTCACCCAAGCCAGCCATAATCCCACTCTTGGTTCTTATTCCACCTGCTTTCAATCTTTTAATTACTTCGAGGCTTCTTTCATATTTTGCTTGTGGGCGCACACGGCGATATAATCTTGAAATTGTTTCCATGTTATGAGAAACAACTTCAGGTGCAACTTCTATCATGGCATCAACACTTTCCATGTTCCCTTTAAAATCCGGAATTAATGTTTCCATTGTAACACCGGGAGCAATTTCTCTAACTGCTTTTACAGTGGCTGACCAAATACCTGCTCCGCCATCTTTTAATTCGTCGCGGTTAACTGAAGTTATTACAGCATGTTTTACCTGCATAAGCTTTATTGCATTAGCAACTCTCGTTGGTTCATCCCAATCCAGCTCTGTTGGCAGGCCTGTTTTTACAGCGCAGAATCCGCATGATCTGGTGCACACATTCCCCAGTATCATAAAAGTTGCAGTGCCTGCGCCCCAACACTCACCCATGTTAGGACAATTACCACTTTCGCAAATCGTGTGAAGCTGGAAATCATCAACAAGGTTTCTAACATGTCTATAGTTTTCTCCGGTGGGAAGTTTTACTCTTAACCAGTCGGGCTTTTTTATTCTTGGTGGTCTTTCATTTACCACATTCAATTCTATCATATCACCACTTTTTCCCGAACTGAATGCTCAGGTATAATTTTGGGTAAAACTGTGCATTTTCTTCCAATACCATAATTGGTACTTTCTTGTAATATGCATCGAATACGATTCCAACCTCAAGGGCTTTAAGTGATTGTTCTTCGCCTGCCCAATCAAAATTAAATCCTCCTTTGAGATGGATTCCTGGTACCACACTCATATGATCGAATCCATAAAAAACACCGGATGCTCCATAGATACTAAACCAATCAAGAAATTTTTCAGCTGTTTCGGGAGTATAACGAATCGCTGTAATTCCGTAGTCATTGTTCACATCAGTTGAGTATAGTGCATTTATGTAGTAAGGTTTTAGAACGCCCAGTGATAAACCGCCAAGTAATTTTATGCCAACCTCCACTCCGCTTTTCTCTGCTTTTTCGGCGAGCAAGAATTGTTTACCATATGCAACATTAATGTTATAAAAACTATTTTGTTTTCCATAATAGAATGGTTTTGGAGAACTGAATCCGTAAAATGTGAGACCGAAATCAATTGTTTGTTTTATTTCTTTAGGGTGATGTGTTTGAGTGATTTCAAACTCCCATAAGTTTTTTTTCCTGTATTCTTCACGTTTTGCAACATCAAGAAACAAACTCCAGCCGGCGGTATGTATGAGAAGCCCACCGCTCATTTCATGATTGTAAATTAAACCACGTCTTTCAATTATTTGAGACTGCACATTAAGCACAAGCAAATAACAGATTGCAAAGACGATTATTTTTTTCACACCCCAAACTTAAATAATATTCTCTTAAGCAATCTAATAATTACAATAAATGACAATTTTATTTCATTTGACTTGCGAAGAAAAATTAAATGCGGATTGTACCTTTGAAAAAAAATAAAAATGACTTCAGAAGTAATTTATTCCCGCGACTTAAGAAATGAACTCGTCCATACTTTTTCCGGAACAAAAATTTTAACTGATGCGCCATTGGATAATCAGGGAAAAGCCGAAGCTTTTTCGCCTACTGATTTAATGGCAACTTCTGCCGCGGCATGTGCATTCACAATTATGGGGATCTCGGGAAGAACACATGGTTATAATATTGATGGGGCAAAAGCAGAAGTGACAAAAGTGATGGCTAATAATCCAAGAAAAATTACTGAGCTCCATATTACATTTCATTTCCCAAAAAATAATTATTCTATTGAGCACAAAAGGTTGATCACTCACATTGCTTCAAATTGCCCTGTAATGCTGAGTCTTCATCCTGATATTAAAAAAGAAATCACTTTAAACTTTTAATCAGAATTTAATATTCCAAAACAATTCCGATCGATGGCAGCACATTGCCTGATGGATTTTCAATAAATTTAATTTCATAAGAACCGGGATTATCTGAATTTACAATAGGAAATCCATTTGCATCTTTAACAACATCAATATATGGTGGCAATTGCGCCTGAAAGTTGTAAACGTTTTGTATATCGAGATAGAGATCGAGATTAAATTTATTAAAGAACCATTTTTTATCGACCCTTAAATCAAGTTGATGATATGCAGGAACACGTTCCGCATTTAAATAATTGTAGTTGGGTAAGCCCTGATGATTAACATCCCAAACAGGTATTAGCGCACTTGTAACAGTATCATAAGGCGTGTAAGGTGAGCCGGCAGAGAATCTCCATTTTAATCCCAACTCCCAATTCTTCTTAAACTTTTTTCCGGCTGTGAGCGCAACAATAAATCGATTATCCCATGATGATGGAACGTAACTCAGTTTCTTATCTTGGAATTCGCTTCTTACAAAAGTGATTGCTGCCAATCCATAAAATCCTTTTAGTAATTTTTGTTGAGCCAATATTTCCAATCCGTAACTTCTTCCTTCTGAAGTTGATGTAACAGGTTCATTTCCTATTACCCCAAAATCGGCTCCTACGTTTGCAAGCGAAATTGAATCTTGTAAAATGAAAGGGTAATGATCATATTTTTTATAAAATCCTTCAATAGAAATTCTTCCATTGTTAGCAGAATAATATTCAAAACCGGCAACCAGATGCTGCGACCGTATATAGGTAACACCATTGTTTTTATTTAAAAGATTACCTGTTGAATCACGATAGCCAAGCACTGTATATGGAGGTAGCTGGTAATAAATTCCTGTGCTGAAATTGAAATTGAATTTTTCACTGATGTTGTAAGTTGCAGATAGCCGCGGCGATAGTTGCTTAAGAGGATTACTCATTTCATCATCATAGGAATTAAAATCACTTCTTAATCCCAGCGATAAAACTAACCTGCGATCAAAGAAGGGATATGTTGCCTGCCCGAAAAAAGCATACTTAGAAAAATTTAAATCTGAAGTAAAATCAACCGTATAAATATTTCCATTAGGATCGCTCACTTTGTTATAGGTGGAATTATTGTACTTCACAAATTCATAGGCAACCCCATAATTTAATTTCAACTGATTTTTGAAATAAGAATTTTCGAGCCGCAATTTATTTTCAATCTCCTGCGATTTGTATTTAAGCAATAAGTTATCGTTGCTGCTTTCATCATTGTTTAAATACTTCGTTGCTTCATTGTTCAGCATGTTTCTGCTGAGTACAGCTGTGATAAAATTATTTTTCCCATAGTGTTTATATACGCCCCCAATTGTATAATTCCATTGACTGTTTGCCGGAATATTCGCCAATATATATTGCTGGCTCTCTGTTTCATTTGCATCAAGATTTAATTTAAAATTATCAAGCGCACCGAGTGATATTATATTCAACTCATTCTTTTGATCAAATTTTATTTTGTACTTCAACTGGTAATCATTGTAAATTGGGAGGAAGGGAAGTTGCAATGCTTTAAAAAGTAATTGCAAGTAAGATCTTCTTATCGAAAAAATAAAAGTTGACTTGTTTCCAATTGGCCCTTCTGCAGTTAATCCCAGATCACTTGAACCAACGGTGGCAGTAAATCCTACGCGATCAGTTCTTCCATCCTTCTGTCTAAACTCAAATAAAGAACTCACACCTGTTCCCTTATTAGCCGGGAAAGCACTTGAATAAAACTGCACATCTTTTATAAAATCAA
>JBKJNS010000105.1:0-5918 GCA_046593455.1 Chitinophagales bacterium
CTAACAAAGTTTTTAAAAAATGCGTCAGCAAAAATCCGAAATCATAAATCCGAAACCCGAAATCAAAAGTGTGGATTGATATTCTCTTCTTAATTTTTATCGCCATCGCCATCTGGAAAGGTTGGTCGCATGGGTTCATCATTACTTTTTTTACCACCGCTGCATGGATACTCGGCATTATTGGCGCTTTAAAGTTTTGCGCTGTGGTAAGCATTTACCTGCGCGATCAATATCAATTCAGCTCGCAATACCTTACGGTGATTTCTTTTATCATCATCTTCATCATTATTGCATTTTTTGTTTTCATGATTGGCAAGGCACTGGAGAAGGTTGTGGAGATTGCGCAACTCGGTTTCATCAACAGAGCATTGGGAGTGTTGTTGCGGGTAATTGTGTTTATAGTAGTGTTTAGTTTTTTTATATGGCTCATTAATCAGGCAGGTTTTATTTCACCCGAAACAAAAACACAATCTAAAACTTTTAGTTACCTGCTACCAACTGCAGATGCCGCCATTCATTTCTTTGATCAATACCTGCCTGCAGTAAAAAGTATTTTTAGTGACATCGAAGCATTCTTTGAAGAGCTGGCGAAGAAGGTGTGAGATATTAGTGGTGAGTGGTGAGTTGTTAGTTGTTAGTATTGAGATTTGAAATCAGAAATTATTTTTCATTTCATCAAACATTGTGATCCAGAGAGAACCATCTCGAAAAAAAACGAGATAGCTGTCATTAGCAGTTTATTAAAGGATTCTTTTCAAATATGTTGAACCCCAACTCACAACTTTTATCGGCCGAAGTATTAACGAAGGCGGACACAACTCACAACTCACAACCGAAAATCCTGCTACTCGATAATTACGATTCATTCACCTACAATCTACAGGATTATTTTACGCAACTCGGCAAGCAGTGCGAAGTTTTCAGAAACGATGCAAAAACGCTGGATGAAATAATATCATTTCAACCTTCCGCCATCATTTTATCACCCGGCCCCGAAACACCTGCCAAAGCCGGCGTGATGATGAAGCTGATTGAATTTTACCACGATAAAATTCCTGTGCTGGGAATTTGTTTGGGTCACCAGGGGATTGGAGAATTTTTTGGAGCAACTCTGGTGCGTGCCGAAAAAATTATGCATGGCAAAACTTCTTCAGTCCAACACAATCAGCATCCGGTCTTTAAAAATATTCCTTCACCATTTGATGCCATGCGCTACCATTCTTTGATTTTGAAAAATGTTGATGAAACATCCTTGCAGGTAATCGCAAAAACAAAAGATAATGAAGTGATGGCTATTATTCATCCCCATTACAAAATCTGCGGCATACAGTTTCATCCCGAATCAATACTTACTCCCCATGGAATCACCATTCTTAAAAACTTGATTGAGTGGGCAGGAATAAAATAAATGGTTAAATGGTTAAATGGCTTCATTGTTAAAAATAATAAATCAGCTTCGATGCCAACCATTTAACCATTTAGCCATTCTGCTTTATTTGAATTTTGTGCCCGAGTACTCGGGATTGTATTTTGAATTTTTATTAGCTCGCTCTAATAACTATTCTATCTTTCCAACCTTAATCTTTAAAAAACTTTATCTTAGCACCATTACACTTGAGCTTATGAGCGTAGAAATTAAGGAAGACGGTGGTTTCAAATACATTGAAGAAGGTGAAGGCGAAGTGTTGCTTTTGCTGCACGGTTTATTTGGTGCCCTCAGTAATTTCCGCAGCATCCTCGATGAATTTAATAAGCGATATAAAGTGGTGATTCCGCTTTTGCCCATCTACGAAATGTCGATTCTTGATTCTACTGTAAAAGGATTGGTAAGGCATGTGAAAAAATTTGTTGATCAAAGAGGATATACTTCGATGATTCTTCTCGGAAATTCTCTTGGTGGTCATGTTGCGCAATTGTATGCACTCGAACAGCCCCATAAAATTAAGGCAATGATTCTTACCGGCAGTTCGGGTTTATTTGAAAATTCGCTCGGCGGCAGTTTTCCTAAGCGTGGTGATTATGAATACATCAAAAACAAAACTGCATTTACTTTTTACGACCCAAAAGTTGCCGACAAAGAATTGGTTGACGAAGTATATGAGATCTGCAACAACCGCAACAAAGCAATACGGGTGATCTCGATGGCGAAATCTGCGATCAGAGAAAATTTAGGAGGACTGCTTCATCAACTCACCATGCCGGTGCTTTTAATTTGGGGTAAGGAAGACAACATTACGCCACAGTTTGTAGCCGAAGAATTTCACAAACTCCTTCGCAATTCGGAACTGGTGATGCTTGAGAAATGCGGCCATGCACCCATGATGGAAAAGCCGGGCGAATTCAATGTGGTGCTCGATGAATTTTTACAGAAACTGAGTGTAACCGCATAGCAATATGAAAGCAATCGCTCTTATTTCGCACAACATTCCTTCGCTTAAAGATACCGATACGGGTGCTAATGCTTTAAGGTTGATGAATGAATTTCATGTTAAGCATTTGCCCGTTGTCAATCAAAAGCGCTTATCAGGTTTAATATCTGACGAAGATATTTTAAATGCGCATGGTGTTGAAGAAAACATTGGCAACATTCCCATCTCTTTCACGCGCCCCTATATACATGGTGAAGATCATCTTTTTGAATTATTGAAAGTGACAACCGAATATAAACTCACCGTACTTGCGGTAATTGATGAGCAGGAAAATTTTATCGGCAGCATCACCAAAGATAAAATGGTGGATCACCTTGCACTCGAAACTTCATTGCTTGAGCCGGGCGGCATCATTGTAGTTGAAATGAACATGAATGATTACTCACTGGCAGAAATTTCGCGCATTATCGAGGCAGAAAATATGAAAATACTTTCTGCTTTCACCAAATCGTTCCCCGATAAAAATCTGATTGAGCTCACAGTTAAAATCAATCATACCGAATTGCAACCCGTGATCGCTTCGCTTAACCGCCACGATTTTTTAGTTAAGGAATTTTATCAGGAGCCCGAGTACTTCAGTGATCTTAAAGAGCGTTATGATTCACTCATGAATTACCTCGACATTTGATTTTCAATTCCCCGAATTTTATTTTGCATTTTGTTTTTCATTTCAAAAATATTTTCAAAACAAAACCTATTTTGTTTTTGCGCACAACATTTTTTTTTGTTTCTCTCATTTCAGCTTTTCTCAGCTGCATTTTAATAGTGAATGCGCAGGATTCACTTTCTGCAAATGAAATTTCCCTTCAACACAAAGTAATCGTTGATAAAATTTTTATTGAAGGTAACAGAAAGACAAGAGAGAATATAATTCTGCGTGAGCTCACTTTTAAATCAGGCGATTCGATTTTGATGAATGATTTAATGAAGCAATTTGAACGCAGCAAAAACAATTTGCACAATATTGGTTTGTTCAATCAGGAAATCATCAACATTAAAAACTGGAGTGGCGATAGTGTTGATGTATTGGTAAGCGTAAAAGAAAGATGGTACACCATTCCGCTTCCTGCATTTAATCTTTACGACCGCAACTTTAATGTGTGGTGGGTAGAGCATGATCACGATATTAAGTGGATTCAATTTGGCGGAAGATTCTATCAAAAAAATCTAACAGGAAGAAATGATGATTTGCGCGCCGAATTACTTTTTGGTTATCAGCAGCGTTATTCATTGCAATATTCGCTGCCTTGGTTTGATGCCGTTCAAAAACATGGGATGAGTTTGCAATGCTCTTACTCCCTTTCAAAAAACCTAACCTATGCACTCGAAAATAACAAAGAACTGATTCACGAAGATGTAGATCATTACCAAAGAAAATCTTTTAATTCATCAGCCGATATTTTTTATAAACCAGGCCATCATTACAAATACACACTCAACTTCGGTTATCGCTCGGCAAACATCAACGATACCATTGCTATTTTAAACCCCGATTATTTTGGGGAAGGAAAAACAAATCAGCAATACTTGTTTGCACGTTTTGCTTTCAATCGCGATTACCGCGATGTGGTTGCTTATCCTTTAAAAGGAAATTACATAGAAGCATCCATTGCAAAACTTGGCTTTGGTTTATTTGACGATGTAAATATTTGGGAGATCAACGGCACCTACAATCAGTATGTTAAACTTTCTAAAAAATGGTTTATCTCTTCGCAGAATAAAATTAAAATTTCATTTGCGCCTTACCAGGCATACAGCATGGAACGCGGGATTGGCTATGGTGGTAATTATATTTCGGGGTATGAATATTATGCCATTGACGGTCAAAGCTTTGGCTTAACCAAACTGAATTTGAAAAATGAATTTTTAAAGATCAAGATTAAAACCCTCGGCAACAATCCGTTTACCAAGGGAGCCGAAATACCTTTTTCAATTTTCGCCAGAGTGTATGCCGATGCGGGTTATGTAAAAGATGAATTGTATTACCAGAATAATCCATTGGCAAATGAGTTTCTGTTTGGCTATGGCGTTGCGCTGGATCTGGTTTTAATTTATGATACCTCCCTGCGTTTTGAATACTCTTTTAACCGCATGGGTGAGCATGGATTGTTTTATCACTTTAGTACTTACTTCTAAGGGTAATGGAAAATGGAAAGTGGAAAATTGGCTGTTGCATGTTAACTCTCCCCTGCCTTCTCACTTTGTTCGAATTCATCATGGGAGAGTCCTTAATTTCAATCTGCTAAATTTGCAAATCGTTAATTCGGGGAAATAAATTTTTCTGTACATTCAATTTGGAGATTAAAAATCCGAAATCAAAAACCCTCCCGAGTACTCGGGACGAAATCAAAAGATGAACATCGCATTATACTGTCGCAACATAAAGCCCGAACACATTCCGGTATTACAGCAAACATTAGATCTTCTTTCCCAAAAAAACATTGGCGTTTTTATTTATAAGAATTTTTTTGAAAGTGTTTGGAAAGAAATAAAAACAAAGTCGGCAGTTTCTACTTTCGAAACTCACGAAGACATTAAAGACAAAACCGATTTTATGTTTTCACTCGGCGGCGATGGCACCATGCTCGATACAGTTACGTTTGTGCGCAATCAGAATATTCCGGTAATGGGCATCAACATCGGGCGACTTGGCTTTTTGGCAAACATTGGTAAAGATGAAATTGAAGATGCAGTCTCTGCCATTGAAAGCGGCTCATTTATACTTGATAAAAGAGCCTGCATTGAGTTGGAAAGCAACAAGCCATTATTCGGCGAAGTGCGCTATGCATTGAACGATGTTACCATTCACAAGAAGGATACATCTTCAATGATCATCATTCACACATATATCAATGGCGAATTCCTGAACAGTTATTTCGCCGATGGATTGATCATTTCAACACCAACAGGCTCAACTGGTTATTCACTCAGTTGCGGCGGCCCGATTGTGATTCCATCCAGTGAAAATTTTGTGATCACCCCCATTGCACCGCACAACTTAAACGTGCGCCCGATTGTGGTGCCCGATTCGAGTGTGATTTCTTTTGAGATTGAAGGAAGGCAGGAAAATTATTTCTGTACCCTCGATTCAAGAACAGAAGCCATTGATACCAGCTATCAGCTTGCAGTTAAAAAAAGTAAAACCCGCATAAGTCTCGTGCGATTAAGTGATCATCATTTTTTAGATACACTTAGAAGAAAATTAATGTGGGGTGCTGATGTGAGGAAATAAGTGGTGAATGGTGAATGGTAAGTGGTGAATGGTGAGTGGTGAGTGGTGAGTGGAACGAAGTTCATTTGCTTAGAAACGAAAATAGAAACGCGAAACCTGAAACTCACGATTCACCTTTCACTATTCACTATTCACAACTTATTTCCTCACATCAGCACCCCACATTAATTTTCTTCTAAGGGTATCTAAAAAATGATGATCACTTAATCGTACAAGACTTATACGGGTTTTACTTTTTTTAACTGCAAGCTGATAGC
>JBKJNS010000440.1:0-2666 GCA_046593455.1 Chitinophagales bacterium
ATTATTTGAATGAAAGTGTGAGTGAAGCTCCGGGATTTATTTTTAAAGCCGTTGATTGAAAAAGCTGCGGCTGAATATTCATTGATAAATTATCACCCACATCAAATGAAAATAAGTGTGCATCAACCACTGCATCAAGAATATTTAAAGTATAGATCAGCGTGCCCACCAAAATGGAAATGGTTAAAAACTTTCTGTATTCTTCCTGAATTAATACCAGATCGTCGTAAGAGAAATTATTAAGGTCAACGGTACTTTTTGAAAAGATGTTATTGAGTTCAAGATATTTTGGTGAAGGAATGGAATCGCCTGCAACTCTTGAATCTAAATTTTTTTTAACCGTGCTGTACACATTTGCATTGTAATAAACGAAGTAGCCAGCAGTTGCCAAACTTGCGTACACAATCGGAACTTTCCAGTATTTCTTATTGTAAACCTGACCGGCACCTGGCAAAACAGCCGAAGCAATGCCTGCGAATTTTGGAGAGTGAATTTTTTCTTTGGGTAATGAATCAACTTTCGCATGCGCACTATCCTGAGCTGCCGCTTCAATTGCAGTGGAGCAAATAATTATGGAAATGAAAAGGAAAAAATTTCTTGCGGTCACAAAAAGTAAATAGTGAAGAAGCAAAGGTAACGAATAGGAGGGAGGAAGATTGTGTTTAAAAATTGCAATATGCAAATGTGATGATTAGCAGATGAGCAAATGGGATTTCGCGAAAACTAAATTTAACCACGATGCTGTTTGCAAATTTGATAATTGTTTTCTCCGTCAATGAATTTGCACATTATCACATTTGCTAATTTGCTAATTAGTTTCAAGCGCCTCCCGAAAGCAACTCATTCAATCTTTCCAAATCATCATCGGAATAAAACTGAATAATGATATCGCCTTTTCCCAATCGCTTGCGTTTGATATTCACCTTGGTAGAGAGATGCGATGCAAGACGATCCTGAATTCTTTGATAGGCGAATGGAAGTGTGGGAGATTTTTTTTCTGTTCTTTTATTTCCTCCTGTGTAACCTCTTGCCAATTCTTCGAGTTGCCTTACCGAAAGATCTTTGTTCACTACTTCTTTAAACAAAAATAATTGCGTTGCAAGATCATCAATACCAATGAGCGCACGTGCATGCGCCATGCTGATGGTTTTATTCTTGAGTGCATTCTGTATTTCGGGAGGCAGTTTTAAGAGGCGTAAAAAATTGGTGACGGTGCTTCTGTCTTTTCCAACTTTTTCGGCAAGTTCTTCCTGTTTCAAATTACATTCATCAATCAGTCGTTTGTAGTTGATTGCAACTTCAATAGCATTTAAATCTTCGCGGTGCGTGTTTTCAATAAGTGCCATCTCCAGCATTTGTTCATCATCTGCTGTGCGTACGTAAGAAGGAATCTCTGTGAGACCTGCAAGTTTTGCGGCGCGCGCCCTTCTTTCCCCTGCAATCAATTGGTATTTTTTTACCGAAAGTTTTCTTACCGTGATCGGTTGAATTACACCATGCACACGAATAGAATTTGCCAATTCATTGAGTGCGGCTTCATTAAATTCATGACGTGGCTGAAATGGATTTACTTCAATTTGATTGAGTGGAATTAAATTAGTTGAGTTAAGAATTGCAGATTCATTTATTGCGGGATTATCCATGCCTTGCAACAGCGCACGAATTCCTTTCCCCAGATCATCACGCTTATTCACCATTGGTTACTTCCTCCAGATTGGTTTCCGCAGGAACATAAGTTCCGTCGTTCTTTGAAATAATTTCTTTCGCCAGATTTAAATAATTGATGGCGCCTTTGCTCGCTGCATCGTACATGATTACGCTCTTACCAAAACTCGGTGCTTCACCCAATCGCGTATTGCGGTGGATGATGGTATCAAAAGACATTTCACCAAAATGACGTTTCACTTCCTCCACCACCTGATTCGATAAACGCAATCTGCTGTCGTACATCGTGAGTAAAATTCCTTCGATCTGTAAATCGGGGTTCAATCTGCTCTGTACAATTTTAATGGTGTTTAATAATTTTCCTAAACCTTCCAATGCAAAATATTCGCACTGCACCGGAACCAAAACTGAATCGGCTGCCGATAATGCATTCACTGTAATTAAACCGAGTGAAGGTGAACAATCAATGATGATGTAATCGAACTGATCTTTGATTTGATCAATCGTGTGCTTCATAATCTTCTCACGATTGGGTTGATTGATCAATTCAATTTCGGCGCCTACTAAATCTAAATGCGCAGGAACCAGAGAGAGAAAAGGAGTGGTGCTCGTGAGAATAGCATCCTGAATTTCTGCCTCGCCAATCAAACATTCGTAAATGCTGGTGGTAATATTGCGCGGATCGAAACCAATACCGCTTGTAGCATTCGCCTGCGGATCGGCATCAATTAAAAGTGTTTTGTATTCGAGAACAGCTAACGCCGAAGCAAGATTTATTGCAGTAGTGGTTTTACCAACACCGCCTTTTTGATTCGCAATTGAAATTACTTTTCCCATTTTCTCTCTGTATTTTTTTGATTGATTCAAAGTTACAATATTCGGTTACCTGCGGCTTGCAACTTTTTAAAGTTATTCACAGAATGGGAAGAGGTGGTTTAGGAAAATGTGGTTGAAGAAAATTTTTAAAGTTGAAATGAAATTAAATATAAAAACGAACCTCG
>JBKJNS010000356.1:0-2690 GCA_046593455.1 Chitinophagales bacterium
TTGTCAGATAACTTTTGCATGTGATACATTTTTGCGCGCTCAACAAAATTTGTTTTGGTAGGACCGGGAGAAATACAACTCACAGAAATATTAGTGTGTTTCAACTCTTGTCGCAGCCCTCGTGTGAAAGAAAGAACAAATGCTTTTGCAGCAGCATAAAGTGTGATAGTTGGTACGGCCTGGTAAGCAGCAGTGCTGCAAACATTAAGAATATAAGATTGCTTTTGTAGTTGAAGCTTTGGAATCAGAAGGTGTGATAGATTAACCATTGTTGAAATATTTACATGGAGCAATTCATTTTGTTCCTGCAAACTCAACTCAATAAAATTTCCCCACAACGCATATCCTGCATTGTTGATGAGAATCTGTACTTCGTAATTATTTTCTTCAGTCCAATTAAAAATTTTTTTTGCTGCTTCTTCATTTGAAAGATCGAGAACGAGATAATGAACCTGCACTTGACATTTTTTTTTGAGATCATCAGCAAGTTCATTGAGTAGAGATTCGGTGCGGGCAACCAACAAAAGATCAAATTTTCTTTTCGCTAAAGATTCTGCAAATGCTTTACCGATTCCTTTACTCGCACCGGTGATTATTGCGTAAGACATTGTGCCAGGGTTTTGAAGATTCAGAAATAATTACAAGATGTTTCAATTTATTACTTCACTACCTTCTGAAACTTGTGATAGATCGGTGTCCAGCTTTTTCCATTTTTGGGTTTATACTTTCCACTGATGATGGGGAAATACATCATTCGACGACGGCTTGCCACTCCCATGAGAGAAGACAATGCTACCCGATGCCACAAGCGGCCGTGATGTACAGTTAAATCTCCTGCCTTGGTTTCTAAAATAAATTCATCTTTATCGGGATTGTTATCAAGAAAATATTTTTTACGAAACAATAAATCATAAAAACTTTGCTTGTGTGATCCAGGGATCACTCTTAGTCCGCCTTTTTCCTTTGGTGAATCATCTAAACTAACACCTACATTGAGCATAGGATCAATGTGAAATCCCTGAAACATATCACGAAGTCCATCGGTATGCCAGCCAAGTTTTGTAAAGCTGCTTTCCGCTGTATTCATATAGTGACTGATCACCAATCCGTCCTTTTCATATTCTCCAACGCGGCTGTTTCCATTTATCAAACCCTTAATTACATGAAGGCGTTTATCATTCAAAAATGAATGCAGCACTTCAGAATCCAATGATGCAAATGCGAAGCGGTGCACAATTGTTTTTCCGTTTTCATCAGCTCCATATTTAATAGGAATTCCATTCACCTTTTCCACGTTATTAGCAATCCACTTTTGTTCTACTAATGCAATTGCATTGAGGATTTCGGTAATGTGTTCAAGATTGATGTAACCGGTTAAATGAATGAATCCGAATTCTTCAAAGAACGCAAGTTGCTCTTTTGTGAGTTTATCGCCGAGAACAAATTTTTGATTAAGATTCATTTAGTATTGGGAGTAGCGTATATTTTTTAGAATAAATTTTTACTTTAATTGGGTGTGCAAATTTGCACCATTTTTTCTCAATTTGTTGTTGAATTAATAAGAGGAAGTTAAAGTTTTCTTAATCCTAAAAATTAACTTCCCAAATTATCAGTTCACAACTGATGTATTTTGTTATACAGAAGAATAAATGCCTGAACAATTCATAACCTAATTTCACTTTCTTTGCGGCAAGCGCAATGCAGAATAAAATGTGGAGTTTAGAAAACATAGCACAATCAATTCATCAATGGCTGTTTGCAACATTCAACAATTCTATTGCATCATTATTTGAGTTGGTGATTGTTGGGTTGCTCGTGCTGTTGCTATTTGTGTTGCTTGGTCTCACTTTCGTTTATATGGAAAGAAAAGTGAGTGCATTTATGCAGATGCGATTGGGACCAAACCGCGTGGGACCAAAAGGTCTACTGCAAGCACTTGCCGACACAGTTAAGTTATTAATGAAGGAAGGATTAACTCCGCGAACTGCAGACAAGTTTCTATTCAACCTTGCTCCTTTTATTGTGCTTTGTGTTTCAATGCTTGCGCTTTCACCGCTGTCATCCGCAAAAGGATTTCAGATTTACGACATCAACATCGGAGTATTTTATGTTTCGGCAGTTTCATCTATTTCTGTGATCGGCATTTTAATGGCTGGCTGGAGTAGTAACAATAAATATTCTTTGTTGGGTGCCATGCGCAGCGGAGCGCAAATTGTTAGCTACGAACTTTCGGCGGGGCTTGCAATCATTGTGATTGTTGCACTCACAGGCAGTATGAGTTTGAGTGATATTGTAATGAGTCAACAAAATGGCTGGTGGATTTTCAAAGGTCATATTCCTGCTATCATTGCTTTTATGATATTTATGATTGCAGGCACAGCAGAATTAAATCGTGCACCATTTGATATGGCAGAATCGGAATCAGAACTCACAGCAGGTTTTCATACTGAATACACAGGAATGAAATTCGCCATGTTCTTTTTAGCAGAGTATGTAAATATGTTTATCGTTTGCGGAATCGGCGCAACACTTTTTCTTGGTGGATGGATGCCGTTTCACATTGGTAACCTTGCAGCATTCAATCACGTGATGGATTTCATTCCTTCCATCATCTGGTTTTTCGGAAAAACTTTTTTTCTTGTGTTCGTGATGATGTGGTTCCGCTGGACGTTTCCGAGATTGCGCATTGA
>JBKJNS010000389.1:0-4885 GCA_046593455.1 Chitinophagales bacterium
CATCGGCATTAATGATGTCGATGAACTGGAATACACCGAAGCAGGCGGTGTTAAAATAAGAAAGCTCACCGGCAATGTTCAGCTAAAGCAAAATGAAGTCACGCTCTACTGCAATCAGGCAAATTATTTCTTAGAAGATAATGTGGTTGATGCCACCGGCAATGTGCGCATAAGGCAAGGCGATTCAATAAATATCTACGGCGACTTTTTGCATTACGATGGCAACCTCAAGAAAGCCAACCTCAAAGGCAAAACCCGAATGACCGATTCGCACATGGTGCTCACCACCGATGAGTTGGATTACGATCTTAACACCCGCATTGCCGCTTACACCAACAGCGGAAAATTAATTGACGACCAGGCAGTGCTCACCAGCAAGCGCGGTTATTACAATGCAAACACCGCCGATGTTTTTTTCAAGAAAGATGTAAAACTCAAGCATCCCGATTACGAACTCACTACCGACACACTTCGTTTCAACTCCGCAAGCCGAACAGCATATTTCATTTCCCCCACTTACATTCACTCCGATTCTTTCTATGTTTATTGCGAGGGCGGTTACTACAATACCGAAAAAGACATTGCGCAGTTTGAGAAGCATGCAAGATTAACCAAAGCACCGCAGTCACTCACTGCCGATACCATTTACTACGAGCGCCTTAAAGGATACGGCATTGCGCGCTCTAATATTTTGTGGGCCGATACCTTTTCTAAAATATTTTTAAAAGGAAACTACGCCGAGTATTTCGAAAATGCCGATCGCGTGCTTGCATCAAAAAAAGCTGTGCTGATTACCATGATCGAAAACGATTCAATGTTTATGTCGGGTGATACTTTGTATTCTTTCAAAGATGTGAAAGGAAATTTCAGAAATCTTTTTGCCTACCACCATGTAAAAATTTACAAGAGCGATCTGCAGGGCGTGTGCGATTCGGTGGCATTTAGTTTTCGCGATTCTACTTTCAGGTTATTTCGAAAACCGGTTTTGTGGGTTGATAACAATCAACTCAAAGCCGATACCATCAACATTGTTTTAAAGAACGGAAAAATCGATCGCATGAATTTGATTCAAAATTCTTTTGCCGCAAGCATTGCCGACACAGGCATGTATAATCAGGTGCGTGGCAAAAAGATGATTGGTTATTTTAAAGAAGGCAACCTCAACCGCATGGAGGTGCTGGGCAATGGCGAAAGCATCTACTACGCTACCGATGATAAGGGCGGCTTTATTGGCGTTAACAAAGCCGTGTGCTCCAATATGGTTTTGTATTTCGATACGGCGCGCAAAATCGAGCGCATTGTTTTCATCACTCAGCCCGATGCTACTTTGTATCCGCTCTCCGCTTTCCCGCAAGATGAATCGCGGTTGAAGAATTTTATTTGGTTAGATGCTATTAGGCCGAAGTCGAAGAGCGATTTGTTTCGGTAATTGAAAATTTTCTTTACCTAAAAAATAATTTCATGCATGTATCAACATAGAGCCGCCATGCATGGCGGCTCTACCAACAACCAACAACCAACAACAGGCAACCCACCACTGTCGAAAACTTTTCCCTCCCCTTCAACCAAACTAACCGAATTTTGAAACCCAATGTACATCATCAAAATACAAGGCAAAGTAAAAATCCCCGACTACATTCAAATAAGGGACGAAAAATTTACCCTACTCGCCTACTGCCGTGCCGACCGCCCCGATGATGCATTGCGAAAGATTGGATTACAAGAAAAAACAGAAGAGATAAAAAAAATAATTGCAGCACTGCCCTTCGGCAAAATTCAAAAACTCGAAATAAAATAAACACCACCCATGCCCGATAAAATAATCGAACTCACGAACGTAAACATCTACCAGTCGAAATCAGTCATCCTCAGCAACGTAACGTTCTCAATAGACAAAGGTGAGTTTGTTTATTTGGTTGGCAGAACCGGCAGCGGCAAAAGTTCACTCCTCAAAGTACTCTATGGCGATCTGCATTTAACTGAAGGCGAAGGAACCATTGCCGGCTACGATCTTAAAAAGTTAGACGGAAAAAACACACCCTTCCTCCGCCGCAAACTCGGTATCGTGTTTCAGGATTTTCAACTCCTCACCGATCGCAGCGTAGAAAAAAATCTCGAGTTCGTTCTCCACGCCACCGGCTGGACCGATAAAACAAAAATGAAAACCCGCATGGATGAAGTACTCAACATGGTAAATCTCGGCACCAAAGGTTACAAAATGCCGCACGAACTTTCGGGCGGCGAACAGCAACGGGTAACCATTGCGCGCGCACTGCTCAATCACCCCGAATTAATTCTTGCCGATGAACCCACCGGCAACCTCGATCCCGAAACATCAGACGAGATTCTTCACCTGCTCAATAATATTTGCAAAGAATCACACACCGCCATCCTGATTGCATCACATGATTTTTTAGCACTGCGAAAATTTCCGCAGCGAACATTAAAATGCGAGAACGGAAAAGTGGAAGAAACTTCTATTGGAGTTACTGCGTGAAGTTGATTGAAGATTAGAGTACGCCTGATTCATCAAGCACACGCTTCACCAATGCAAAAGAATTTTGCAGATTTTCTTTCACCTCCGATTTAGAATACCAGCCCACTTGGGTAATGCCCTCTGCTGCTTGCGGAACTAAATCTTCTTTATAATTACAATACATCTCAAACCAATATGTAGCTTTCAATATTCTGTTGCCATTCAAAGAGTAAGTGTGAAATGAACAATCTTGATTTTTGAAAAGAGACTTTACAGGCCGAATAATTTTCAATTTCTTCACTCCGGTTTCTTCAGTGATCTCACGCTTAGCCGCTTGCTTAATAGTTTCTCCTTCATCAATCTTTCCCTTTGGCAAATCCCATTTACCTCTTCTAAACATCATCAACACTTTATCTTTCTTATTCATCACCACACCGCCTGCGGCTTCAATTATTTTATAATGGGAAATGAAAGCAGCTTCTATTTCGGAACCCTGTTCACCGCACAAATAAAATTTTTGAGGAGTTAAATTTTTTTCAAATAACTGCTCCAATTCAAAGAGGTCATGTTCATTGAAATGATTTTCATACATCATCAAATGAGGTTTCGTTTCCTCGCGAGAAAACATTTCCCATAAATCAATTTCATTTCTTTCTCCAATAATTATTTCATGATCGCCTGAAAATATTAATCTCATTGCTGTTGATTTTTACAAGAAGCTGCGAAATGCGTTTCGCTATCTTTACCGCCGTTAAAAATAGTCCTGAATGATTTATTCAAATGAGATAGCTTCAAAAATGGCTTCACTGCTATTGCAAATCAAAGCAGTGAAACTAAATCCCAAGCAACCTTTTACATGGTCGAGTGGTTGGAAGTCGCCCATCTATTGCGATAACCGCCTCACACTTTCTTACCCCGAAATAAG
Organism: Chitinophagales bacterium; assembly: GCA_046593455.1. Lineage (GTDB taxonomy): Bacteria > Bacteroidota > Bacteroidia > Chitinophagales > UBA10324 > JAJAYG01. The sequence goes on from JBKJNS010000389.1 coordinate 3,402, forward strand.
AACCTACATCAAAGAAAGTCTTACAACTTTGGTGAAAGAAAAATTTAAAGAAGCAGAATTAATTGCTGGGGTTGCCACTGCAGGAATCGCACATGGCGCATTGCTCGCCGAAAATGTGGAGACTCCTTTTTGTTACGTGCGCTCCTCGGCAAAAGGACATGGCTTGGGAAATAAAATTGAAGGTCTTGCATTGCCGCAACAGAAAACCATAGTGGTTGAAGATTTAATTTCTACAGGTGGAAGTTCGTTAAGTGTAGTAGATGCATTGCGCGAAGCAGGAGTTGAAGTGATTGGGTTGGTTGCAATTTTCTCTTATGGATTTTCTGTGGCCGAAAAGAAATTCGCAGAATCAAAATGCCCGTTTTACACACTCACCGATTACGAAAATCTTTTACCCGAAGCATTGGCAGCCGGTTACATTCACCCAAGTGAATTGGAAACACTAAGACAGTGGAGACAATCACCGGAAACTTGGGAGGGCTTAAGATGATCTACCTGATTCCTTTCTTGAATGCATTATTTGGCTGGAGCATTATTGCTGTGCTGTTTTATTTTTTGTTCAGGCCAATGAAGAAAAAAAACTTTTTCATTTTCGAAATACAGGGATTCATTCCAAAAAATATTTTGCAATGGGGAAATCAATTGGGTGATTATGCATCTACCAACTTCATCAACATAAGCAGCATGAAAGAAAGTTTGCTTAATGGTGAAAAAATGAATGAGATTAATAAGATGCTCGAAGAAAAGGTGGATGACTTTCTGCGAAACAAACTAAAAGAAAAAGTTCCTGTGCTCTCAATGTTTATTACCGATGGATTGGTTTCTAAAATGAAAGAGGTGCTGATGGAAGAATTGAAACACATGATTCCTTCAACCATTGATAAACTTGCAAGCGACATGGAAAAAAAGTTTGATGCAAAAAAACTGATCGCCGAAAAACTGAACAACATTTCAATGGAGCAAATTGAAAAAGCATTTTATTCAAATACAGGAAAAAGTATTACCACTCTAAAATTTGCTGTTGCTTTATTTGGGTTTGCATTGGGTTGGCTCGAAGTTTTATTGCTCACCATTTAAGATTCATTTCCATTGCCTTTAATTTCTTCATCTTATAAAGCACCATGGTATTTGCGCAATGCCGATGTGCATACGATTATTTCTCCGCTGCTCAGAAATGTAAAAGGCATCTCCTATTCCCGCGAACGAATTGAAACACCCGATGATGATTTCCTTGATATTGATTGGGTAAAGAACGATTCTAAAAAAATCGCATTACTGATTCATGGATTGGAGGCATCAGCAAATTCAGCATACATCAAAGGCATGGCAAAAAAATTAAGTGCTTCAGGTTATAAAGTTGCTGCTATGAATTTACGTGGTTGCAGCGGCGAAGTAAATCGTCAGCTACGGGCATATCACAGTGGTGCAACAGATGATGTTTCAACAGTCGTAAATTTTATTTTGAAGAATTATGATTGTGAAGA
>JBKJNS010000441.1:0-2512 GCA_046593455.1 Chitinophagales bacterium
CTTTGCCGGGAATAAACTCTTCAACTATTCCATGCATCGATCTAAACTTCTCCAAAAAAACTTCATGCTTAAGGTCAGCAGCAACTATTTCTAATCTTTGACTCAGCATCTCCTTCACCCATTTTTTCAAGGCGCCATTGGACGGTGAATTACTGAAATCAAATACTGCATTCCCTTCACCTGAAAAACCATCGTTCATCTTAACAACGGCTTTTTCAAGCAATGCATTTTTCCTTTTCAATTCTGTTAATGCTTCAACGATATCTGTTTCATCAGAGAGGTCTTCGAATCCGTTGGGAACATTAAGACCACACTCCTTAAATATTTTTCTGCTCCCGCTTTTTGTTCCAAAGTGTAAAAGTTCAGGATCAATTCCATTAATAGGTAAATTTAATTGAACAGAAAGAGTTCTCTCAAGTGCCGTAACATTAAAACAAGCAATGTGAGCGGGATTGCCCGGAAGAATTAATTTTCTTATTCTTTCCATCATTCTCGGGCGCTCTAAAATTTTTTCTGTGAGTGGTTTTGCTGAAGCATCAAAACAACTCATCATTGTTAGTCGTTGCCTTGCATGATACCCGGTTATACCCGGCAACAAATGCAGGTAGTAGTCAACAATTACGGGATCTATAGGAACGCTCGTGAGATAGATAATTTGTGTACGTGGCATTCTTAAAAGCATAAGCAAGCAGAGCAATCTTTCTTCATAGTGAACTGAACCGCAAACTTTTGAAAGTATTTCCTGGTCAACGCTTAAACTCGGAATTATAACTATCGTTTTAGCAGCAGATATATTAGGAAAAATGTCGTTGTAATCAAGAGCAAATTTTCCCTGCATTGATTTGTAATAGCGGCGTTCCTCATCAGAACCCGGATGAGGAATTAAACTATTCAATTCAATTTTATCTGCAGAAAAAAATCCTTCGTTCATTCCAAATATTTATTTTGCAAAATAACGTCGAAATAATTTTATTCAAATGATTCCTATCATTGTTAATTTGAAACCAGAGCAGGCTTTTAAAATTGCACTTATATTCGTAATCATTAACCTATGAAAAAATCACTATTGCTTTTTGGAATTTCATCTGTAATCACTTCATTTCTTCATTTTTTAAACCTTGAAAATGTTGCTGTAATTCCTGTTGAAGTACTAACAACATTGCGATACTTATGCATTGCAATTTTAATAGTTCATGGCTTTCAAAGAAAAAGTGTTACCGGTTGGATTCTTATTTTTTTGGTTGCAGGTTTTGAATTTGGTTACGATTTTCCAACCTATGCTGTGCAGCTAAAAATTCTAAGCGAAATATTTCTTCATCTTATTAAAACCATTATTGCTCCATTGCTATTCGGAACGCTGGTTTCAGGTATTGCGGGGCATGCTAACTTAAAACAGGTTGGCAGAATGGGAATTAAATCAATTATATATTTTGAAGTGATTACAACTTTTGCACTATTCATAGGTCTTGTTGCAATCAATATTTCAAAAGCGGGTGTAGGAGTTCCGCTTCCGCAAAATATGCAGCCCGAAGCATTACCAAAACCACAAAATGCACACGATATTATACTGCATATTTTTCCTGAGAACATTGCCAAGTCAATTGCCGAAGGCCAGGTTCTGCAAATTGTAGTGTTCAGTATTATTTTCGGAATAGGATTATCAATGGTTGGTGAAAGGAAGAAAAAACCGGTACTCGAATTTTGTGAAGGTTTGGGTGAAGTGATGTTTAAGTTCACAAACATCGTAATGTATTTTGCCCCATTCGCAGTGTTTGGTGCCATCAGCTTTACGGTTGCAACTTTTGGAATCGAAGTGTTTTCAAATTTATTAAAACTGCTTCTTACTCTTTATGGAGCACTGGCCGCTTTCATTCTTTTGATTTTATTTCCTGTAATGCTGATTGCCAGAATTTCGATAAAGAAATTTTTTAATGCTGTAAGCGAACCTGTTACAGTTGCCTTTGCTACTGCCAGTTCAGAATCTGCTTTACCGATTGCAATGGAAAACATGGAAGCATTTGGCGTGCCCCGTAAAATCGTTGCCTTCGTTCTTCCTACAGGGTACAGTTTTAACTTAGATGGAACTACACTCTACCTTTCTCTTGCTTCAATTTTTGTTGCACAAGCTGCAGGGATTCACCTCGAGATAGGTCAGCAAATAATTATGCTTCTTACTTTAATGCTTACGAGTAAAGGTGTTGCAGGTGTACCGCGAGCCTCAATGGTTGTTTTGTCTGCTACTGTTGCTTCATTTGGATTACCTGCAGGGCCAATCTTACTTATTCTTGGAATTGATGCTCTTATGGATATGGGAAGAACCGCTGTAAATGTGCTCGGCAATTGTTTGGCTTCAGCAGTTGTTGCAAGATGGGAAGGCGAATTAAAACAGAATGTTGATTAATTTATTGCTCCTCATTGTGAGTTTAAAAACATTTTATAATAATCCTATGAGTGCCCGGGACGAGATTCGAACTCGTACACCTCGCGGCGCCACCCCCTCAAAGTGGTGCGT
>JBKJNS010000264.1:0-3241 GCA_046593455.1 Chitinophagales bacterium
TGTATTAGTAATTGATATGGAATCTGTTCTTTGGTAATAGCAGGATAAGTCATATATTAGGATTAAAGAAACTATGTTACGGCCGATTTAAACTTTTAGTTTCAAAAAAAAATTGATAACACGATCCTTTACAATTTATTGGCAATTATATTTATTAGAATGAAATTATATTGCGTCTTTCGCGATTAATAATTGAACTCATTAAGTATTTCATTGTTCTAACTTCAACTATGAAAGACGGAAATAAAAAGACTGTGGTGCTTGGCGCATCAACGAACCCCGATCGGTATTCAAATATTGCAATACACAGACTCCTGCTTCACGGGCACGAAGTAGTTCCAATTGGAATTAAGCGCGGAGAAGTTGCGGGAATTAAAATTATTAATGAGAAGATTCAATTTGAGAAAATTGATACAGTTACACTTTACCTTAACCCTCAAAGGCAGAAAGAGTACTATGATTACATTCTCTCTCTTAAGCCCAAGCGCATTATTTTTAATCCGGGTGCTGAAAATGAGGAGCTGGAAAATTTAGCAAAAGCAAATGGCATAGAAGCAAATGAAGCATGCACACTTGTGTTGCTTTCAACAGGCCAGTACTAATATTTTTTGAAAAGGAAAAAAGATCAGAATCTTTCGAGTTCTGAAAAGAAAAAGCTTCCTTCAATCTGTGCATTTTCATCGCTGTCACTTCCATGAACTGCATTGCGCTCAACCGATTCAGCATACATTTTTCTAATAGTCCCATGATCAGCATTTGCAGGGTTCGTGGCTCCAATTAATTTTCTGAAATCTTCAACTGCATTTTCTTTTTCAAGAATTGCAGGAATTACCGGTCCCGAAGTCATAAACTGAACAAGTTCACCATAGAAAGGCCTTGCGCTGTGAACAGCATAAAATTTCCCGGCCTGTGTGGAAGTTAATTGAGTATACTTCATTGCAATAATTTTAAAACCGGCATCGGAAATCTTTTGAAGAATGTTTCCTGCATTTCCGTTTGCAACTGCATCGGGTTTTATGATTGTTAGCGTTCTGTTTGTTGCCATAATTATTTATTGATAAATGTTGTTGAGATTTTTTTGCGCGGCAAATGTAAACGCCGCCCATCACTCCACCAACAAATAAAGTTGAAGAAAAATTACTGACCTTCGGGCACTTTAAAATTTTAGAATAATGATTGATGAGGTAAAAAAACTTCTTTCCACAAAGCAAAAAATAATAATCACAACGCATCAGCGACCCGATGGCGATGCAATTGGTTCTTCATTGGGGTTGTATCATTTTCTAATTAAGAAAGGACATGAAGTTTTTTTTATCAGCCCAACTTCTTACCCCGATTTTTTAAAATGGATGCCGGGAAATGAAATCACAATTGTATATGAAAATGAAAAGGAACGATGTGCGAAATTGGTTTCAGAAGCAACGCTGATTTTCTGTCTTGATTTTAATAAACTTTATCGCCTCGATGATTTGGGAAAAGAAATTGAAAAAGCGAATGCGCCCAAAATATTAATTGACCATCACCTTGACCCAGATGATTTTGCAGTTGTACAATTCTGGAATACAAAAGCCTGTTCAACTTGCGAACTGGTATATGAATTTATCTTAAACCTCGATGAAAAAAATCTGATTGATCCATCCATTGCAACTTGTCTTTACACCGGAATATTAACTGACACCGATCGATTTCGCGTTCCAACAACTTCTTCGAACGTGCATCGGATTGTGGCAGACCTCCTTGAATTCAATGTTGATCACACCAATGTATATCAGCAGATATATGAATCTTTTTCAGAAGACAAATTGCGAATGGTAGGTTTTAGCATTCGGGAAAAACTTGAAGTACATGATGAAATTAAAACAGGCATCATCGCTTTGGAAAGAAATGATATGAATCGGTTTCATGCACAATCAGGCGATACAGAAGGAATCGTGAATTACCCTTTATGGATTAAGAATGTAAAAGTTTCGGTGCTTATTATACAGCGAAGTGATGAAGTAAAAATTTCAATGCGCTCAAAGGGTGATTTTTCAGTTGAACAAATTTGTAGGGAATACTTTAATGGCGGCGGGCATCGCAATGCTTCAGGTGGCTCATCAAAGTTAAGTGTGCATGAAACCAAGGAAAAAATATTATCTATTTTAGCGCGCTTTAAAAAAGAGCTTCAGCAGTGACAAAACAATATTTTTCAGTTTGTATTCTTCTTGCTTCAATCATCTTTATTACTTCATGTTCTAAAACCGGAGATGATTACAAGGTTAGCCCGAATAAATTAAAATACAAGATCATAGTAGACAACAAGAAACCAAAAGCAAAATTTGGCGAGTATGTTACTTACAATATTATTTGGAAAACCCTCAAGGACTCACTTCTTTTTTCTTCTAAAGACTCCAATCAACCTTTGGTAAGTTTGGTTGCTCGACCGGTTTTCGAAGGTGATCCTTGGGAGGTATTTACAATGATTGGTGATGGGGATAGTGCTTCAGTAAAAGTGCCTGCAGAGATAATTTTCAAGAAGTATTTACCCAAGAACCTTCAACCTAACGACCTGATAGTGATGGATATAAAAGTATTGTCGGTAATGAATCAGCATGCTTATGATAGTGTTTCAATAGCTAAATTAAATCAACAGTTAAACCGTGAAGGTTATATGCTTGAAGCATATATGCGTGAGAATAATTTAAACGGCACTAAGACCTCAACAGGTTTATATGTAGTAATTGAAAAACAAGGAACAGGCAAGCAAGCTGCTCAAGGAAATACGATTAAGGTTGCATACTCAGGTAAGACTTTGGATGGGAGAATAGTTGATTCTTCTTCAAAACCGGGCGGGCAACCTTATGAATTTACCATTGGAGCGCCTTACTCGGCAATAGCTGGTTGGAATGAAGGGCTGCAACATTTTAGCAAGGGTGGTAAAGGGAAACTTTTAATCCCCTCTGAACTTGCTTATGGAGAAAGAGGTAATCCTCCTGCTATTGGCTCTAATGAACCTTTGGTTTTTGATATTGAGTTGTTAGAAATAAAATAATTTATTACTCAATCAAATTATTCTCAACCAAAATCAGAATGTAAATTCGCCGCTTCAATTTTTTTTAAAAATAATTCATGATCATTCAAATGAAAAAAATCACGACCGTAATTATTGCATTGCAAATTATTTTGCTCTCAATAACTTCATGCGCACAGAAAAAAGCGACTGATGGTTTTACCAAAACTCCAAAAGGTTTGTGGTATAACA
>JBKJNS010000118.1:0-3227 GCA_046593455.1 Chitinophagales bacterium
CCATTGGATTTTATTTTTCTTGTTTTAAATACTTTAATTCTTTTCCCAATAGTCAATGATTATGCCTTCGATTCAATCACATTAGTATGGCAGTAAAGTGTGACACAATTCAACTAATTATGAATAAAGCAGAATGAGAGGTGACAAAAAGACTTAATCAGGGACAAAGAGTACTGGCTTTCCGCAAGAAATTGAGATGGTGTGTTACGCTGTAACAAGCAATGGAGTCAATGGTTCTTTGGTCTAAAGGAATTGAATTTACATTTTTATGATACCGGCTTGAAAACAACCCCAGGCCATTTTCAACATTGGTATAAGTTGGCAAAACCTGACCCGATGTTAATCCTTGTTGCGCAATGGTAACCTGATTATAAGTATCAAGCACTTCACCGCCAACAGAAAACATAAAATCCATTTTTTTTGTAACACGAAACCTATCGGCATCATCACCGATGTTTGCGCTAAGGAAAGTATACAAGTTATCGCATGGGATATCGAAGAACATTTCGACATTTCCTATGGTTGAATTTGATGCTAAGTTCGTGAAGATGGTCCAGTCCAAATATTTGTCTTCTTTAAAATTTGGATCTGAAAATTTATATTCAGAATAGTGGAAGCGGATGATGAGGTCGTAAATTTTTCCATCTTTAGCCGAGAACCAGTCTACATTATATTTTAATCCCGGCAGCATGTTGATGTTTAAAGTATTGGTTGGGCGAAGTATTGAAAAATCATCAACAATAGGAGTGCTGGCAGTTATTTGTTTTCCGTTATCGGGTTCGGTAACAAGTAATTTATAAGTATGGCTTTGATTAAGAACTTCTTTTGTTTTGTATAGATAGTTTGGTGACTGCGCAAATACTCCAGTGTCTTTTACCAAACCTTCATCATTGCCGTCTACTTTATTCAGCTCGATCGTTTTTACAAGCACAGTTCCATTGAATTCCTGCAGTTGAACAGAAAGATCATTGTAGTACAATGAATCAGGAATCTGTGCAATGGTATAAGCGCTGGTTGTGGGGTCAAGAAATGCTTTATTGACTTTGATGTAGCTCGCAGTATCGCTCTTATCAAGTAATCCGTAAACAATAGTAATATCCTGCCAGTCGGTAGTAACGTCAAAGTCTGTTGAGCAAGAGGAAATGAATAAGGAAATAATTCCTGCAACAAATATTTTTCTCATCATGCCGGCAAATGTAGAAATATAGTTGCAGAGTAATTTGTTAAGTCAATAATTTAACTTCCAATAACTCCACCGGAGTAAAAAAACTCCGGCGGAGATTTACTAAAGAAAATCTTTAACTCGGGCTTAGTGAAAATAAGTGCATCTGAAAAATCATTTCCATTTCAAAATTGTAAACGTAACTTTGATCTTCTTTTTACAAAACACTGACTTGATTTTTATTTCTTTTCATTCCTAAAAAAATAATTATGAGCAATGAAGTAACCACTGAACTTCAAAAAAGTATTGCCGATTTTAAGAAAGCAAAAAAAGTTACCACCCATACTTTGCAGGAAATGAAGCAGGCAGGCGTAAAAATTTCCATGCTCACTGCCTATGATTTTTCGATGGCGAAAATTGTAGATGACGGCGGCATTGACGTAATTCTGGTTGGCGATTCGGCTTCTAATGTGATGGCCGGGCATCAGACTACTTTGCCAATCACGCTTGATCAAATGATTTATCACGCATCATCTGTTGTGCGCGGAATTAACAGAGCATTGGTGGTGGTTGATCTTCCTTTTGGGTCTTATCAGGGAAATTCAAAAGAGGCATTGAACTCAGCAATAAAAATTATGAAAGAGTCGGGCGCACATGCAGTGAAATTGGAAGGCGGCAGAGAAGTAAAAGATTCCATTGAAAGAATTGTGAGTGCCGGTGTGCCGGTAATGGGGCATTTGGGTTTAACGCCGCAATCGATTTATAAATTCGGGACTTACGCTGTGCGCGCAACTGATAATGAAGAGGCGCAACGCTTGCGTGAAGATGCATTGTTTGTTCAGGACTCTGGGTGTTTTTCTATTGTGCTTGAAAAAATTCCTGCGCATCTTTCTGCTGAGGTTACTGCATCATTAAAAATCCCGACCATAGGTATTGGTGCAGGAGCTGATGTTGACGGTCAAGTGTTGGTGATACACGACATGCTCGGCATCAACAAAGAATTTAAGCCGCGCTTTCTTCGTCGGTATTTGAATTTGTATGATCAGATAAAAGATGCGGTTGAAAAGTATAGTGATGATGTAAAGGGGTTGGATTTTCCGAATGAGAACGAACAGTATTGAGTAGTGAGTACTGAGTTTTGAGTTTTAAAAATTTCCCTCATGAATAAATTTTTCCTTTCAATTATTTTCATTCTATCTATTGCAATTGCGCACGCGCAAACATGGACTCCCAAACAAAATTTTGGTAGTGCAGCAAGAAGATCCGCAATGGCTTTTTCTATTGGCAATAAGGGATATGTTGGAATGGGTTATAACAACGCTTTCTACAAAGATCTTTGGGAGTATGATCAGTCAACTGATGTCTGGACACAGAAGGCGGACTTTATAGGTACTGCAAGATTTGCAGGTGTTGCATTTGTGGTGAGCGGCAAAGGATATGTGGGAACAGGGTACGATCTAAACAATGTTTTCAATACAAAAGATTTTTACGCTTACGATCCCGCAATTAATTCATGGACACAAATCGCAAGCATGCCTGTTGCAAGAAGGTATGCATGTGCATTCGCTGTGCACGATAAGGGGTATGTAGGAACAGGTGTGGGTGATTTAGGTTATTTAAAAGATTTTTGGGAATACAATCCAACTACCAATACATGGACTGAGAAAGCAAATTTTCCCGGGCACGAGCGCTATGAAGATGTAGCATTTACCATTGGCTCCTATGGTTACATTGGCGTTGGTTCTTATGGAGCTGATCTGTACTCCGATTTTTATCAATACAATCCCGATGATGATACATGGTCTCAAATTGCAGATTGCCCTGCGACAGGGAAGGATGCTGCTTCAGGTTTTGCAATCAAGAACAAAGGTTATGTGGTGAGCGGCAGCAATCAGCAACCCAATGGATGGCAAAACGATTTTTGGGAGTGGGATCAGCAAACAAATACGTGGACTGAGCTTATCAATTTCACAGGCACACCGCGAGCATTCGGCAGCGGAATTTCTATTGGCGGAAAAGGTTACATGGGTTTGGGTGAAGCAGTTGGTTATTACAATGATTGGTG
>JBKJNS010000233.1:0-3662 GCA_046593455.1 Chitinophagales bacterium
CAATGTATCCATTGCTGTAAGCACTTTGAAATTTTGCTAACTCCAATTGCTTGAGATTTTCTTCAGCAGCACGATTCATACTATCGCGAGTATAAAAATTATTCAATTCAACTTGTGCTTGCGCAAGTTGCAGATTAATTGTTTCGGCTCTTTTCTTAAAACCAGGAATGCCCGAAGTAGATCCGCAATCAGTATTGATCTTTACATCTGTTTGCTCATAGATCAAAAGTTTGCGAAGGCATTTTACATAATTTTACTGCGAAGCAATATCATTTTTAAGTTTATCTGCATTTGCATCATGTTCTGCTCTGATTGTTTTTTCTGCAACAATTTTATTCGAACTCATAATCTGTTCAATATCATTATGAAAATATAAGAGCACAAATGGATGCGCAATTCCAACACCGATAAATGCAGAGAGAATAAACCTGCTGATGAATGAAAATGAAATAAAATCATGCTTGAGATTTTGCATTTCAATCTGCCTTTTTGTTTTGCCGGGCAATCTCAGGTTGTTTGCTTTCCTGAATGATGAAACCAAAAAGCGATCGGCAAAAAATATAATTGCTGCCCATGCTATACCTGCAGGCACATAGATGTTCCAGTAGGGTGTTACGGTACTCAAAGCATAAGTCATAGTAAATGCGGCAAGCACGGCAGGTATTAAAACCAGTGCTCCATAACCTGCGTGTTTAATGTGTTCTGATCGAGGGCAACGTTCAATTATTTCGGGGTTCGAACCTGAGCACCATAGGAGGAATTCAAATGCTTTTTGTTTCACAGAAATTGATTTTTGAATGAAGAAATAAAACTTTACTAAGGCGATCAACGATTGCACTTAGTTACTGCAATCGAAAGATTAATTCTTGGGAAGGAATTATGCTGCAATAAAAAATTCTGTTGTGTTGCTTTAACGGAGGGAAGGGAAAACTATTGTACTACTAACTTCATGTTATAAATAATTTGCAAATTTATTGATGTGCAAATTCTTATAATAACTCTCCCCAGACTTCTCACTACGTTCGAAGTCATCCCCACCCTTTGAAAAAGGTAGGGGATGATTATTCGCGAAGCGAATGATCAGGGGAGAGTTTGAATGCTATCAATAAAATAATCTCCTGTCTTTCGCATTGGTGCACCCGCCTTCATCAAATTTTTCATCACAACAATATAGTTTTTAGTGATGATTTTTTTACCTCTGAAAAGTGGGGTATACAGAAAAAATAAATTATGAATTCAAAACAATTCTGAAAGTAGTGCCTTTGCCGATCACCGATTCTTTAACAAATATTTTTCCTTTATGAAATTCATTGATGATTCTTTTTGCAAGTGAAAGCCCTAAACCCCATCCGCGTTTTTTAGTGGAATAGCCGGGTCTGAATATCGCATTAAATTTTCCTGCTGCAATTCCTTTCCCCGAATCTTTTATATCAACAATGGCTTTACTTCCTTGCTTTGAAAGAGAGATCTCAATTGAACCTTCGCCGCCAATTGCATCGAGCGCATTCTTCAAAAGGTTTTCGATAACCCAATCAAATAGCGGAGGACTAATCAGTGCGTTAACATTTTCATCATTGAATGATTTAACTTCAAAAAAAACTTTGCCCGATGCACGGCGCTTGATGTAGTCAACATTTTTATTGATCTGTTCGTTAAGATTTGTAACGATCATTTCGGGAACAGAGCCGATTTTTGAAAAACGCTCTGCGATCAATTCAAGCCGTTCAATATCTTTTTCTACATCGGGCAATACAGCCAAAATTGCATTCTCATCCGGTTGAAGTTTCATGTAATCAACCCAGCCACTTAAAGCAGAAATAGGAGTGCCAAGCTGATGTGCTGTTTCCTTAGCCATGCCCGCCCACACACGATTTTGTTCTGCTCTTCTTGCAGTACTAAAAGTGATGTAAGCAACACCAATAAAAAGTAAAATAATTGCAAACTGAATGAAAGGAAAGTAACGTAATTCCTTTAGCAAAACGGAATCGCCGTAGTACATGTATTGATGCACACCTTGCGTGTATTGAATATCAATTGGAGCATGTTGCGATTTCATTTCTGCAAGCTGGCCATTGAGGTAAGACTCGTTTTTTGCAATCTTTATTGAATCGAAATTTTTAGAAAGAAGAATTGCATCAGTTGAATCAGCCAGAATGAGAGGAACTGTTTTGTTGCTCTCAATAATGTGGAACATAAAACTCAGGTCTTCGCTTCCTGTTGAATTAGTAAGTCGCTTGTAAGTATCAGCAATCAATTCCATTTTCAGTTTTTCCTGATCAGAAAGTTTGCTCGCCAGATAATCAGTGTAGAGAATACTGGTGATAATTATAAGCAGCAGCACAAACAGCAGAATTAGTTTGTAGGTGTTTTTTTGTTCGTAGATACTGATCACTTTATGAATGTGGAATTGAATTAAAAATATTTCGGAAATAATTATTGTGGTTATTCATTTTTATTATTTGTTGAGTCATCTTCAAACTGAAAAAACTGAATTTGATTCTGGTCGATAGCTTCTTTTTCTTCCTGCTGTTGAATTGATTCCTGCTTTTTAAATTCCCTTTTTAAGGTTTCTTTAAGAGTCGTTTTTTCAATTGCAAGATCGGCATTGATCTTTTGTTTTACCGATTGCTTATCGTATTTAATTACAGGGTTAGATGCATCACCCTTCATCGTCAAAAACAAATTAAGAAAACCTTCTGTGGTTTGTTCGGTAACTCCGGGATCAAAATTCGTTTTCCGGAATTTATCAGTAAGCAAACGCAATAAATTTAATTGCACTTTGTAATCGATGATGTTGTTAAAACCATGTGTGCCGCTCAAAGTTAAATTCATTGCATTGGTAAAAATTTGCATTGAAGGAATGATCACTTGCTGATGCGTAACTTCTAATTGATTTTGCATTTTAGAAAAGCGGATGTCTTTCAATTCATTCACCTTTATAAATTTTGAGAGTGCAAGCATAGGTTCAAAATTATTCAATTCCCCGTCTTCAATGGTGATGTCGGCAATGGCATGCAGTTTTTCTTTATTTAATTTTTTATCATCCCATATTGATTGCAATGAAATGGATGCGGTCAAATTTCCGCTCAATATTTTATCAGTGATCATTTGTTGCCCAAAGTTATTGAACTCAAAAAATAATTGAGAAATATTAAGTTGGTTAAGATTTGCAACCAACTCCAATCTGCTATTCGAAGGGGATTCAATATTCAATTTACCGTTGGCAGTTATGGTTCCGCCTTCCGCTTTCATACTCAAATCATTAAAATAAATCTGATTAAGTATAAAAATTATTTTACCATGAATGCTGCTTGCTTTAAATCTATCATAGCTGAATTCACGAATGGTTCCTTCTATAGTTCCCACAAGCAAATAAAACATTTGCGGAATTGAATAATCACCGGAAGCAGAATTTTGTTTGGGGTTATTTTTATTATCCGAATTGTTTCCAACCAAATCTTCCCAATGGAAAACATCAGAGGTGAGTTTTACATTAAGCCCTATCTTTTGAAGTCTCTTTGTTGAATCTAAAGAAGAAAAAAGGAAAGGAATCAAATTGGTTGTACTTCCGCTAAAACTTAAATCACTTTTGCCTGCAGTAAAAGAACACGTTTGAAATGAAATAAAAAATATTTATGGTGCTGTTGAATTTCATAATTGCT
>JBKJNS010000375.1:0-3367 GCA_046593455.1 Chitinophagales bacterium
GGATAGTATTACCGGATTAAACGGATGGTTGCTTCAAGGTTACGCTGATACCTTAGTAAACTTTACTCCTGGAACCCTTAACCCAAATCTTTCAAGTTACACAACACAATATTATACTCTTGCTCCCGGACCAGATGGCTACTACCGAAGCATTTTTGATATTGCCAATGGTGGTGGGTTAATAAACGGATCATTGCCTGTAAGCACAACTACAATTTATTCAATGTTTCTAAATACCGGATATCCAACCGGAAATTATGGAACAAGGGATAATGATCAATTTCACTTCGCACTAAATGCATCTGTAGATATTATTAAACCAGGAAAGGGTGACAAAAGCAAACATGCTTTGGAATTTGGATTTGAATATGAGCAAAGAACTGAGCGCCGCTATTTAGTTGCACCTGTTGGATTATGGGGATTAGCCCGCCAATTAACAAACCAGCATATTCTCGGCCTTGATAAAGAAAATCCACTGCCTGTATATGATGAGTTTGGAGTTTTTCTGGATACGGTGAATTATAACAGAAAATTTGTTGAATCAGATCAGGCATATTTTGACCAATCGTTGAGAAATAGTTTGGGCCTCGATCCTTATGGACTTGATTATATTGATGTAGATGCTCTCGATCCAAGTCAAATGAATCTTGCTATGTTTAGCCCTGACGAGTTACTTAACAACGGAAGCAGTTACTACGCTGCTTATGGCTACGACTATAATGGTAATAAATTAAAGAAGCAACCCAGTATTGATGATTTCTTTAATGAAATAGATGCTAATGGCAACTATGCACGAAATCAAGCTGCATATCGCCCGAATTATTCTGCGGCTTACATTCAGGATAAATTTAATTTCCGTGATCTTATTTTTAATATAGGAATGCGCGTTGATAGATTCGATAACAATCAATCTGTGTTAAAAGACAAGTACTCATTATATCCTATTCGTAGTGCCGCCGAAGTAAATGATTTGGGAGATCATCCATCAAATATTGGAGATGATTACGCTGTATATGTAAATGATATTTTACAACCAACTGAAATTGTTGGCTATAGAAATGAGGATACATGGTACAATGCTGATGGAACAGAAGTAAGTGACCCAAAGGTGTTGGCTCAAGCTACAAATTCAGGAGGTATTCAACCCTACCTGGTAGATAACTCTTCTTTAAATCCAACCTTATCATCATCTTCGTTTGAAGATTATAAACCGCAAATAAATTTTATGCCTCGTATTGCATTTTCATTTCCAATTTCTGATGAAGCATTGTTTTTTGCTCATTATGATGTGTTAACTCAGCGCCCCTCTGGTACAGATGCTCGTGGTGTCGCATTTGCACCAATTACCCAATACTATTTTTTTACTGCCAATCAAGGTTCTGTATTTTCTAATCCCAACCTTAAGCCCGAAAAAACAATTGACTATCAGGTGGGTTTTAAACAAAGATTAGGTTTAACTTCAGCTATTACAATTGCTGGTAGTTATCGTGAATTAAAGGATATGATTCAGGTTGAGAATGTTGCTTACGCATATCCTAACAACTATATAACATTCACTAATGCTGACTTTGGAACTGTAAAGTCAATACAATTGACTTACGAATTACGCAGAATAAAAAATATTAAGATTGATGCAAACTATACTTTGCAATTTGCTGCAGGAACAGGTTCAAGTGCAACTTCTGGTGTAAACTTAGCTGGCTCGGGCTTACCAAATTTAAGAACGATTGTTCCATTTAGTTATGATCAAAGACACAACATTACGCTCTCTGCCGATTATCGTTTTTCAGAAGGCAAAAGTTATAATGGACCTGTGGTTGGGAAGAGTGAATCACAGATTTTTGCAAATGCCGGTTTGAACCTGATTTTTAGAGCTGGTTCTGGTACGCCTTATTCAAAGCAAACAGATGCAACTCCTACAGCATTATTTGGTGTTGCTACTCAAACATCACTTGATGGAAGTGTAAACGGCTCACGTCTTCCATGGACATTTAAGATTGATGCAAAAATCGATAAGGACTTTAAAATTTCTGGTAAGGATGAAAGCAAAGGATTATATCTGAATATTTATCTACTTGCTCAAAACCTACTCAATACTGCTAATGTACTTGGTGTTTATGCCTTTACGGGTAACCCTGATGATGATGGTTACATCGCTTCAGCTAACGGGCAAAATAATTTAAGCAATCAATTAGATCCGGGAAGTTTCGAAATGCTTTACGGAATTAAAGTAAATAATCCAGGAAATTATAGTTTGGCAAGAAGAATTCATTTAGGTGCAATACTTAACTTTTAAAAAAATAAAAATGGTTACAATGAATCGATTCTCATTGATATTAAGTCTGATGCTATTGGTTTCAATAGCTGTTTCGGCCCGTGAAAACATAGGCGGAAATCCCGGTAAACTTGGTAGTTCTGAAAAACTGGCAGCTGATTGCATTCCCGCAACATCATCAGTTGATTTGAACATCAATAACATAAGAGCACGGCTTCAAAATGGCGGTGATATGTGGTGGGATCTTGTTGGTACTGCAAAGTATGAAGTTCCTAAAAGTTTAGACGGTCAACCTGAAAACCCGAGTTCGCTTTTTGCAGGCGCTGTTTGGATTGGTGGAATTGATGCTCAAAAACAATTGAAACTTGCAGCAGCAACTTATCGCCAATCTGGTAACGACTTTTTCCCGGGCCCGCTTGATGAAAATGCATCTATAGATGCAGCTACTTGTAAAATCTGGGATAAGCATTATCAGGTTTATGGAGCAGAAATAGATTCATTCCTCGAGTTAATTGTAAAGAATGGGGGAACACTTCCTTCTTCCAAAGTTCCAAAAAACATTTTGAATTGGCCTGCTTATGGAAACCCATACAACCCACAAGTAGGAAACAGGAACATGGCTCCTTTTGAAGATATAGATTTCAATGGTTACTATGACCCCACAACAGGTGACTATCCCGTAATTGATCAAACTTGTGAAAAGAAAACTTATGCCGATCAAATGGTTTGGTGGGTATACAATGACAATGGAAACATTCACACAGAATCAGGTTCTACAGCAATTGGAATGGAAATTCAAGCACTTGCTTTTGCTTTTAAAACCAATGATGAAATTAATGACATGACCTTTTACAAGTATAAAGTTTTAAATAAAGCAACACTTCCATTGGATAGTACATACATGGGCCAGTGGATAGACCCCGACTTAGGATGTTATACTGATGATTATATCGGATGTGATATTGAAACAGGTTTGGGAATCGTTTATAACTCGGCAGCTACCGATGCACAAAGTTGTGCGCTTAATTATGGCAATCAGCCTCCATATTTAGGATTCGATTATTTTCAGGGACCATTTGATGAAAATGGAGT
>JBKJNS010000416.1:0-4882 GCA_046593455.1 Chitinophagales bacterium
GCAACAGGTTTACGAGCATTTCTGTTAATCGCATTGCTGAATACAAGCAACTTTAAAACTGCATACCCATTCATGTATGCAGTTTTTTTATTTTGTGGAAATGAAAGAATGGTCGGGGGCACTGTGAATTTGTTGGTGAAAGGAAAAGCAACTATTCAAATACTGCTTGCTGCAATAATTTTGGTGCTGAAATAATTATAAGTTTTCATTTCATTACCAAATAGAAAAGCCCTCTGAAAAATTTCAGAGGGCTTGTGCTTTCTTCATTTCAAAAAATAATTATTGCTTTACTACTCTATAAGAATTACTTGATTCACCTGCAGTAATGCTGATGATATAAATTCCTTGTGCAAGTTTTGAGAGGTCAACAGGCAGATCATATTCTCCTTCAACCATCAATCCTCTGTTTTCAAAGATTACCTGATTGCCAAGAATATTTGTAACACTTACAATCACATCATCATCTTTTGCCAATGAAAGTTCGATGTAAGTAACATCAGTAGTTGGATTTGGATAAACGTTAGCCGAAGTTACCACTTCTGAAAAATTGCTGATCGTAGATTTCGGGCTTTGACAAACATAGAACTTGATAAGGTTGCTATCCTTGCTAATCTTCGCTTTCCTGAACGTCATTAAACCCAAACCATTTGCATTGAGATGATAGGTGATAGATTTAGATTGAATTAAAATTCCGTTCTCCCAATTCTCTAAGCAGATGGTTGAACCATCGGCAATATTTTTAAACTGCTGCAATCTTCGCGGCGTAATATCAACTTTAGCGTAAGCAGGCAAAACGGTCGGGAATAAAACTGTTGTATCAGCTAACTGAAATTGTCTTTCGCAAATTACTGCCTGCCAACTGGTAGCAGTTTCAGCTATTGCTGCATCGGTCCAATCAAGCGCACCATTGATGGTACCAATGGTATCACCATCATATTTTTGCGTTGTATCGGTGGTAATTCCGGCAAAATTATTAGCAGAGCAATTCGAAAATGCAGGGTACGAAAGTGTTGTTTTAAAACGCAGCATTAATTCCAGCGGACGATCTTTAATTGAGTGCAGGCCACCTTTGTGTGAACGTAAATCCCAAAAGAAAAAACTGCCGCTTTTATTTTCCTGATTGGTTTTGTAGAAAGGAATTTTTTCATCCCAACAAGTAACATCATCAGATTTGCCTGAAGTAACAAATATTACCGGTAAGGAATTATACTTGTTATCCTGAACAAGATTATTAAAATTGGCAAAATCATATAGCCCATAATATCCAACATCTTTAATTTTAGGAATATCAGATTGAAGGTTCGTTTCCTGCTCACCCAAATAAATGTTTGCCCGGTTTCGGGAGGTGCCGTTTGCATTCCACTTACATTTCTTATTAGGATCACCCAAATATTCAACATTGAATTTTGCATTGGTAACATCAACTGCCGAGATTAGATTTGGATACAGGTAAGCCATTGTTAGCGCTCCGGTACATCCGTTAGAACTTCCCTGCATTGCAATTTGAGTGGTGTCAATATCATTTGGGAATTCTCGCTTTACCCAATCCAGTGTCCACTTTACACGTGCGATAGTGTAAGTGCGGTCAATACCTGTAGTAGGAAATGCAGAAAACTGATTTGCATTGTAGACATCAAAGTTTTCGTTGTACCCAATCCATTTTGTATTTTCTCCACCCAATGCATCCCAATTAAAATTAGGAAGATCATCTTCCATGGAAATTTTCCACATAGCATCTATGCTTGTTCCATTTGCATTATCATAAGCATTGCCTCCGCCGCCGTAGAAAAAGAATGTACAGGCATTTTTGGGAGTTGACTCATCAAGGTCTTTTATTAGTCCGAAATTATTTGCAAAGCATGCTTCATTCGCCATCAGCGGAGTGTAATCTGTTTTTTGATTGGTACCGAACATGCAGTAGCCGTTGTAGATCAGGTTCTCGTTATCTTCTAAAGGAATTCCCGTAACTTGAAGGTAAGCTTCAATGGGTGCAACATGTTCAGCAATTCCTGTTGTAGTTGCATTTGAACCAGGCACCATTCTTTTATTTTCTAACGGCCCCGCTCCTACTGTTGAATCTGCAGTAACGGCATAGTAATAAGTTTTTTCTTTGGTACAGGTTACTGCAATAAATCCATCGGTAGAATCAAGTTGTGTCCATGGATCATTGTTGATGACCATGTAAAAAGAATCTTTTACGATGGGTCCCCCAAAAATTCCGAGGTTGAGAAAATAGTTCAATGAAAAATTTTCTAACACTTTCCCCATATAGGTTGAGTTATTGATATTGTCTTTTGTAATAGGAGAATCATACCTGTATACATAATAAAATCGGTAGGTATAATTTGGTATCACCTTCCATCTTACAAAAGTTTGTCCGTGGTGGTATTCCGCTTTTATTTCTGTTACAATTTGTGATGAAGCGCTGAGTGTGATAGAGAATAAACCAGCAAGAAGTAATAGTTTTTTCATATGGTTGTTTTAAATGATAGAGTGCTAAAATAAATAAGATTGAAGAAATAACATTACGCTCACTGCGAGTATACACATTTTAGTGGATGAGTGAGCCGGAAACGGTACTCGAACCCGCGACTTACAGCGTGGTATCTCGCAACAGGCGGGACTACCATTTGAGCTGCACGCGCTTAAAATCATTTTGCGAAACTATTTTGCGAATACATCTGCTACAACAAAGTCTTTTGATGCTGCTGTGTATTTATAAAAACCTTGTCCGCTTTTAGCTCCTAAATTACCAGCCATCACCATGTTGACTAACAACGGACATGGTGCATACTTTGGATTTCCAAAACCTTCATGCAGCACTCTTAAAATTGCAAGGCAAACATCGAGGCCGATAAAATCTGCGAGTTGCAATGGACCCATGGGGTGAGCCATTCCTAATTTCATAACAGTATCAATTTCCTCAACGCCAGCAACATTTTCATAAAGAGAATAGATTGCTTCATTGATCATGGGCATTAAAATTCTATTGGCAACAAAACCCGGATAATCATTTACCTCTACCGGAACTTTATCAAGCTGTCTTGAAAGCTCCATGATCTTTGTTGTTGTTTCATTTGATGTAGAATAACCGCGAATTACTTCCACCAATTTCATCACAGGTACAGGATTCATAAAGTGCATTCCGATAATTTTATCAGCACGCTTTGTTGCTGCGGCAACTTTTGTTATTGAAATGGAAGAAGTATTGGTGGCAAGAATTGCATCTGCTTTCGCAGCAGCATCGAGCTGAGAAAATATTTTCATTTTCAATTCCACATTTTCAGTTGCCGCTTCAACAACCAAATCTGCATCGGCAACACCTTTTGCAACATCGTTTTGTGTGGTGATTCTTGCCAGAATATTTTTCTTGTCTTCTTCTGTGATTACATTTTTAGCAACCTGCCTGTCAAGGTTTTTTGCAATGGTAGCCATTGCTTTTTCTAATTGCTGTTGTGATACATCAACCAGATTTACTTCAAAATTTTTCATAGCAAACACATGGGCAATTCCGTTACCCATTGTTCCTGCACCAATCACACTTATTTTTTTCATTACCTAAAAAATTATTTTAGTTGACAATAAATATTTGCGCAGCAATCTGCTGATTATTATGATCAGATATTTTTACGAGATAAACTCCGCGATCCCAATTTTTTACTGATAAAATTTGTAGCTTACTGCTTAATGTTGAAGAGAAAACCCGCATGCCGTAAAGATTATAAATTTCAATAAGATTATTTTCAATGGTGTTTTTCATTTCAATGGTAATTGATTCATCAGCAGGATTAGGGAAAACATTTAACTCCATTTTATTAGGGAAAGGAATTGCAGGGACACCTAAATACTGACAAGGTGAATTTCCAAAATTGATTACCGAATCAATTTTATTATTCTGGTAAATTCCAAAAGTGTAATAACCTTTCTTTAAATGATTGATGGTGAAATTTCCTTTTTTATCAGTGTGCGAAACCAAAACATTTTGAACGGCATCTGTTTCAATCTTCCAGTCATCAGCAGGTTTTGCTTTGTATAAAAGCACCATTGAATCTTCGGAATTCGTGATGAGATTATTATCTAAAAACCCGCCTGTTGTTGTTGCACCGCTGTAACTGATGACTGATGTTGCATCAAATCCAACGGGAATTATTCCATCCACTTTCCAAAATCTTTCCTGCGAAATATGAAGATTTGGAATCGGATTTATAAATGGATCAGGTGGTGCATACACATGTTCAATCCTCAGCAATACAGAATCGCTAATGGTATTGACAGTGAGATTCATTTTTCCATTTACAAAATTATTTGCACCAATGCTTTTAATTGTTTTTAAATCTGCAGTGAGTGCATCAGAAATTTTTTCATTCAAATCCAACCCAATATACAAAGGTGAAAAAGGAAGCGTAATCGAAAACTCGGCGCAGTTTCCGCTAATGGTTGCAATGGCAGTTGTTACATTTCTTTCCTCATCATAAAAAGAAAGTTCAAGCGGAACCTCATTATAAAAATTTTGTGCATGATCTAATCGCTGTCTCAAAAAAACATTCGTATTAAAAACTCCCGGCTGCCCTTCTTCTACATTAAATGAATCAATGGTAAATGCAGCCCAACCAGGTTGAAAAATCCAATCATCAAAAAAATTAGTGAGATCAATTCCCGAGCAAGCAGTTAAGTAATCGCGGAAGTTGTAACTGCTTGCATCTTTAAAAGCATAAGCATCTAAATAATTTTTTATGCAACTGAAAAAAAGTGAATCACCCATGTAACCGCGAAGCGTGTGCGCCATATCGGCACCTTTGTAGTAAACAGTAGTTCCATAAGTTTTTGTGTCAGGAACATTTCCTACAGCATAATATGCTCCGTCCTTTATTGTTGTGTGCGC
>JBKJNS010000031.1:0-4693 GCA_046593455.1 Chitinophagales bacterium
CGCATATGCGCAACCGGCAGATGATTGCTTCATGGGTTTTTGAAAAAGGAAAAACACAAAATGTGATTTCAAAAGTTACCAAAGATGGAAAAACTTTTTTCGTGATCAACGACTATGATAAACTGCGCACACTCTTCGGTCAGTTGTTGCGCGAAGTGCAGCGCATAAAATCGGAAGGCGATTATACCGCAGGAAAAAGTTTGGTTGAAACGTATGGTGTAAAAGTTGATCCTGTTTTGCACAGCGAAGCACTTAAACGTTATGCTGTGCTTAACATAGCACCTTACAAAGGATTTCTTCAGCCACATTTGCAAGCTGTTATGGACGACAATGGAAACATCATCAACGTTCGCATTCAGCAACCGCAAAAGTTTGAAACGCAGATGCAGAATTTAGGAAAGAAATATGCGCTGCTGCCGGTGGAAAATTAATTGGCAGTGGTTAGTTGAAAATGGAAAATGGAAAGTTGAAAATTGTAGAGCCGCCATGTTTGGCGGCTTTTTATTTCTTCTATAATGCTGTCGGCTTTAGTTTTATATTGAGCCTTAAATGAAACAACACAAGTGAAAGCATCGCGAATATTTACAATAATTATTGCAGCAACGGCATGGTTTGCAGTTGCACTTCAGTTTTTTCTTATCATTAAATTTCGGCAAGCCACGGTAATTGAAACTATTATAAGGTACTTTAGTTTCTTCACCATACTCACTAATTTACTTGTGGCATTGTGTTCTACTTTTATTTTTTGGGGAGGGAAAAACGGCTGGAGCAATTTTTTTTCATCTCAAAAAACAATCGCAGCAATTACCGTTTACATAACAGTTGTAGGTATCATTTATAATTTGGTACTTCGGTTTTTGTGGCAGCCACAAGGAATGCAAATGATTGTAGATGAGTTGCTGCATTTGGTAATTCCGCTGCTGTTTATTTTGTTCTGGTTGTGCTTTGTTCGTAAAGATGAGTTGAAATGGAAACATGTTTTCCCTTGGCTCATCTATCCAATGGCGTATATAATTTTCATTTTACTTCGGGGATTTCAATCGCGATATTATCCTTATCCTTTTATTGATGTTAATCAACTGGGCTATGTAAAAGTTTTTGAAAATAGTGCTGCTATCACTGCTGGTTTTATTTTCCTTTCTATTTTATTTATAGCAATTGGAAAAGGAATTAATCGCTTTCACAGGAATAAATAGTTTTTGAGTTTGCCATCTTTACTGCGCAAGCACAACAAGAGTCTTATTCGAATTATATTCAATAGGAATTTAAAATTTAAATCCATTTTTATATTTCAATTTTTATTATTCGCTGGATGAAGTTGACACGCTTTTTAAAAATAATCCACCTTGATCTTCCGAACATTTGTAGTGATGACGCCGACAACTTAAGGAAAAATCACAGCTAACAGCAGCTACCCAAAAGTCAGAGATTGTTATTGTAAGCACAGTTTTGTGTATAATCAAAGTTTGGTAATTAAATAAAGTTTTGTCTTAAAAGCCCCAATTATTGCATCAATGGTGTCATCCACTGTTCTTCCATTTTATCCAAGCGGTTTTGAATATCAGTTAGCTTCTGAATGATGATGATATGCGTTTGCAAAGCATCAATGCCCACAGGACTTTCGTGACTTTTTATGGTTGATTTTATTTTTTCAAAATCATCTTTAGCAATTTGAGGAATCAGTTCTGTTTTCATTTTTTTTAATTTTTTTGGTGAAATTATTTTAGTAGAATAAATCCTAACACTAACCACAAAATACCTTTCAGTAAAAAGAAAACAAATCCGGCAACGCCTATTTTCTTTAACCATGTTTTAGTGATGGGTTTGGTAATCGCTTTCATTTTTTATAAATAAAATCAGCGAACAGCATTGCAGCCGTTCACTGATTCGTTAATTAGATATTTACGGTTTCGTGTTTCAATTCACCCATCACTGCATCTACGTTTACTTCCAAACCCTTTGCAACAGCCATTCCGAGTTTTACATCGGCACGAAAAAAATGACACAACTGGCGATTGATGATTAAATCTTTTTTCTCTCCATTTATTCCACTCATAGCACCCACAATATTTGAAACAAGATTGTGCCTGTCATAATCGTTCATCGCTTTGTTGAATAGCCATCCCGGCTGTGTGTAGTGGTCGTTTTCACCTTCAGCATTTCTATCAAACCAATCGGCAACAGTACTATCTAAGTTCATTGCCGGTTCTTTGTAATTTTCATCAGCATATATTTCATCAAAACTGTTTGGAAAATAATTAGGTGCATCTTCCCCATTGTCATCCACTCTCATTTGCCCGTCACGTTCATAGTTTGCAACCATATAGGGGCATTTATTTACCGGTATTTGTTCGTAGTTAGCCCCTAAGCGATAGCGGTGGGCATCGGGATAAGAAAGTAATCTGCCCTGCAACATTTTATCGGGTGAATAAGAAATGCCATCTACCACATGAGCAGGAGCAAAGGCACTTTGTTCAACATCGGCAAAATAATTTTTCGGTATTTGATTCAGCTCCATCACACCTACATCAATCAGCGGAAAATCTTTATGCGGCCATATTTTAGTAAGGTCAAATGGATTAAATGCAAACGATTTTGCCTGCTCTTGTGTCATCACCTGAATTTTTAAAGCCCACTTCGGGAAATCTTTTTTATCAATTGCTTCTACCAAATCCCGCTGAGCAAAATCAGGGTCTTTGCCTTTCATTTCACCTGCTTCATCATTGGTGAAATTTTTTATTCCCTGTAAAGTTTTGAAATGAAACTTCACCCATACTTTTTCATTGTTTGCATTAATCATTGAAAATGTGTGGCTGCCAAAACCGTGCATGTGACGATAACCATAAGGAGTTCCTCTGTCGCTCATTAGTATCATCACTTGATGTAAACTTTCGGGATTCAAACTCCAAAAATCCCACATCATAGTGGGGCTTTTACAATTTGTTCTTGGTTCTCTTTTTTGAGTATGAATAAAATCCCCGAACTTTTTTGGGTCTTTAATAAAAAACACGGGCGTATTGTTTCCAACCAAATCCCAATTGCCATCTTCGGTATAAAACTTTATAGCAAAACCTCTGGGGTCTCTTTCTGTGTCGGCACTTCCCTTTTCACCGCCAACCGTTGAGAAACGGATAAACATTTTTGTTTGCTTGCCAACCTGATTAAACATTTTAGCTTTCGTGTATTTAGAAATGTCATTCGTTACAGTGAATGTTCCAAATGCACCGGCGCCCTTGGCATGAACTACTCTTTCGGGTATGCGTTCACGATTAAAGTGAGCCATTTTTTCATGCAAAATAAAATCCTGCAAAAGCAAAGGACCTCTTGCTCCAATGCTCATGCTGTTTTCATTTTCGGCATAAGGTATTCCCGATGCAGTAGTCAGTTTATGTTTTTTGTTTTTGTCCATAATTATTGTGTTATGAAGGGTGATTACAATTTACTGCAGCAAAAGTGCAGACATTTTTCTCATCAATCAAACTGATAATTTCTATCTTTGCATAGATTATATCTATCAGCATGAACTTACAGCAATTAGAATACATCGTAGCGGTTGACAATCACCGTCATTTCGCAAAAGCATCAGAAAAATGTTTCGTTACGCAGCCCACATTAAGTATGATGATTCAAAAATTAGAAGAAGAACTGAATGTGAAAATTTTTGACCGCAGCAAACAACCCGTTGTGCCAACCGAAGCGGGGACAGTGGTAATTGCACAGGCAAAAATTATTTTGCAGGAAGCCAAACGAATGAAAGAGGTTATTCAGGAATTAAAAGGAGAACTGAAAGGCGAATTGAAAATTGGAATCATCCCTACTGTTGCCCCTTATTTGCTGCCATTGTTTCTAAACAAGTTTTTGAAAAAGTATCCGCTGCTTAAAATAAAAATTACCGAACTCAATACCGAACAGATAATTGAAAAGCTAAAGCACCATCATTTAGATGCAGGTATACTTGCCACTCCATTAAATAATGTTGCGATAAAAGAATTGCCTTTGTATTACGAACAATTTGTTGTGTATGCTTCTAAAGAAGAAAAACTGATGAAGAAAAAATTCTTATTGCCTTCCGATATTGATACCAACCATCTGTGGCTTTTAGAGGAAGGGCATTGCCTTAGAGCACAGGTTTTAAATTTATGCGAATTGCGAAAAAAAGAATTGGAAACAAGCAATCTTGAATACGAAGCAGGAAGCATTGACACGCTAAAGAAAATGGTGGACATGAATAAGGGAATAACAATATTGCCCGAGTTAGCGATAAAAGAATTAAGCACTTCTGAAAAAAAACAAGTGCGACATTTTAAATCGCCTGTTCCGGTTCGTGAAATAAGCATTGTTACCTACCATCATTTTGTAAAACAACGGATGATTGATGTTTTGAAACAAGAAATTACCAATCACATTCCCCCTGAAATGTTATCTGTAATAAGAAAGCAGGTTACTGACATTGGCTGACACGAGAACTAATTCCCAAGAATTGAAATAAAAGTTTGCTTAATCAGATGAAAACAATCAGGCCAAGTCAAATAGAAATTTTTCATTAGTGGTCGGTGTCATCACCGGCCATTTTTTTATTTATTCTATTTCGGTCGGTGAGGACACCGACCGATAAATGAAACCTTACTGTTATGCGCATACTCTACTCTCAATGCTTTACAATCTTCGCGTTCATGGTTTTGTCTTTTGTTTT
>JBKJNS010000050.1:0-4024 GCA_046593455.1 Chitinophagales bacterium
GTGCTTGAAAGAACGTGGGCAGCAAAAAGCGGAATGGGTTGGGTAGGGAAAAATGGCAACCTCATCAACAAACAAAGCGGTTCATTTTATTTTCTGGCTGAAATTATTTTGGATCTCGAATTGGAATATGATTCACCAATTAAAGATTATTGCGGAACCTGTACTGCGTGTATTGATGCCTGCCCCACTGATGCAATACTTCCTGATAAAGTTGTTGACGGAAGCAAATGCATTTCTTATTTCACGATTGAGTTGAAAGAAAATATTCCTGCAGAAGTAAAAGGAAAATTTGACGGGTGGATGTTTGGTTGTGATATCTGTCAGGATGTGTGCCCGTGGAATCGATTTTCAAAACAGCATCAGGAAGAAAAATTTCTTCCTACCCAAGAATTATTAAAAATGAATAAAAATGATTGGGAAGAAATTACTGAAGCAGTATTCAAAAATGTTTTTAAAGATTCGCCGTTGAAGCGGGCAAAGTTTGATGGCGTGAAAAGAAATTTAAAGTTTCTGAAATAATAAAAAAGGGTCAATGAATTCTTTCACCTCTCAACTCCAATGTTTTCAAAATTTCTTTCTCAGCCTCCAACATTTCTTTCCACCTCACATTCACAACTTTTGCAGGCATGTATTTTTTTGCAAGTTTCATAAAGAGCGTATAATGCCCCGCTTCAGATTCCATAAAATGGCGGTAAAATTTTTTTAGTTCGGGTTGCGGAAGTTTTTCTGAAAGTATTCTGAATCGCTCACAGCTTCTGGCTTCGATTAATGCAAATACTAAAAGCTTATCCATCAACTGCCGCTCAACGCGGTCGCCTGAACGAATTAATTTTCTCACCTGATTTACATATTCATCTCTGCGCTGCTCACCGAGTTTAAGTTTTCTCTTTTTCATTTCGGCAAGCACCATTCTAAAATGCCCCCACTCTTCAGTTACCAATGGAGAAAGTTTTTCAACCAGTTCTTCTCTGTCGGGATAATTTTGAATTAGTGAAATGCAGGTTGAAGCAGCTTTCTGTTCGCAATATGCATGGTCGGTCAAAATTGCTTCAAGTGAAATTGATGCGAGATCAACCCATCTGGGATCGGTTGGTAATTTTAGTCGGAACATAATGGTGCAAATTTAGTTTGAGTGCAGTTCTAAAAATTGATTTTTTTATTTTCCTCACCCTTAATCCCGCTCCCAAGGAGAGGAAAATAGTAATTTTTAGAATTGCTCTATAATTTTGTCCTTATTTATCAGGCCGAGTTTCTACTTTTCCGAAATGAAAATTCTGGTAATCCGCTTAAGTTCCATTGGTGATATTGTTTTAACATCACCTGTGGTACGTTGCTTGAAAAAACAATTACCTGATGCTGAAATTCATTTCCTTACCAAAAATTCTTACAGAGAAATTATTGAACACAATCCATTCATTGATGTAAAGCATTTTATAAAAGAGAGCGTCACGGAAATTATTGGTGAACTGAAAAAAGAAAAATTTGATTTCGTAGTTGATCTTCATAACAATATTAGAACTTGGAAAATAAAAGCAGCGCTAAGAACAAGAAGTGAATCGGTAAATAAAATCAACTTTGAAAAATGGCTCTATGTTAATTTCAAATGGAACATTATGCCTGTTGCTCATATTGTTGATCGCTATATGAATACCGTGCGTTCATTAGATGTTTTAAATGATGGAAAAGGGTTAGATTATTTTATTTCACCAAAAGATGAAATTAAGATTGAAGATCTGCCGCTCACACATTTGCATGGCTACATTGCAATTGCAATAGGCGCACAACATGCAACTAAAAAACTTCCTATTGAAAAAATAAAACAATTGGTTCATCAACTTCATTTTCCAATAATTTTATTGGGCGGAAAAGAAGATCGTGCTGTAGGTGAAGAAATTAAAAATGTTGACTCAATTAAGATTTTTAACAGTTGCGGAATGCTTTCAATTAATCAGTCTGCTTCCATTATCAAAAATTCAAAACTGGTAATTACGCATGATACAGGGATGATGCACATAGCTGCGGCATACAAAAAGAAAATTATTTCGGTATGGGGAAATACGGTTCCCGGGTTTGGTATGTCGCCTTATTATGGAACTGAAACCGAAGAGAAACTAAAATCGAAAATTTTTCAAATTGAAAAACTTTCATGCCGCCCATGCTCAAAAATCGGTTATCAAAAATGCCCGAAGAAACATTTCAAGTGTATGAATGAAATAGAGATACAGAAAATTGCTGAGCAAGTTTTAAATTTCTAAAGCGTTCCTTCAATTGAACGAACAATCATTTCAATATCACGTTCTTCCTGCGGATTATACTGCTGTTTCAAAGAATAACCATAGAGCGTGCTCAACTTATTCCAGTAAAAAGCTGACATAGGATTTTTGAATTCTTTAATCAAATCATATACATTCATGCTGGTTTCACGGGCAATCAACTTAACTAAAATATCTCCTTGGGTTATGGTTAGATTTTTTAAACTGTTTTCATAGAGGTCATTTAACTCTTTTTCTTTCTGCTTCACCAACTGCTTTTGCTCTTTCTTTTTTTCAGTTGTGGCAAGTTGTTCGTTAATTGCACGATAAAGTGTTCCGGCTTCTTTTGCATAAGGATAAACGATAAGTACATTTCTCTTTAATTGATTATATCGGTATTGATCAGTTTGTGAAGCAAATGATCTTTTAGTAACTACCACAACTTCATTTAGAGTGCAAACAGCAAAAGTATCATTGCCTATCACGAGCGTAGGCAACAGAACATTTGATTGCGCAAAAAGTGCATCGATTGAAAAAAGCAAAACAGGAATCAAAAGCAGTTGTTTCATTTTTTCTTTTTGTATGTCACTATTTCAATATCCATTCCAATTATAAATTAACGATAGTGTAAAGTTAAAGGTATAAATGTTGGCAACTAAAAAACCTTTTTTCGAAATCAAAATCAAAAGAATTACCTTTGCATGAAATCTAAAAAACCAATTACACAATGAAAAATGCTTTTCCCCTGTTCGCAGGAATTTCAATGATGCTGATCGCACTCTCGAGTTGCCAGCAAATTAAACCAATGGATGAGGCTACCATTATGATGAAGGCCGACTCAATCGCTCAATCGAAGATGGCGGGTATTGCTGATTCTCTGTCGATAGATTGCCAAGCCAAGAGCGAAGCATGGATAAAAATGAAGGCAGATTCAATTTATGAAGCAGCATTAGCAAACCAAAAATAATTTCTAACTCCAAAAATCAATTAACTACAATGAAAAAAATATTTATACTTACATTTTCTTTGGTTGCAAGTGCGTTCACTTACCAAAGTTGCACACCGGTTGATAACACAGCTGCGTGGGCAAAAGCTGATTCAATTTCAAACGCGACACTTATGGCATATAGCGACTCATTAACGATGGATTGTATGGATAGTGTTATGGCAAAAGCGCAGATGATGGCTGATTCAATGATGGATGCTTATATCTACAAAAAAACAGGTAAGAAACCTGCACCAAAACCTGCTCCTCCAACAAATCCTAAATCAGATAAAATGGATAACTCAAAAGAATCCTCAACAGAAGAGAAGAAAGATAAAATGGATAACACACAGGAATCAACTACTGATAAGAAGAAAGATAAGATGAACAAAGGAAAAGATACAATTCCAAAGTTTTAAATTCATTCATAAATGAAAAGGCCATTCCGGTTTTCGGGATGGCTTTTTCATTTATAATATTTAAAGTCTCAATCTCTATCTATTTTGTCCAAATAGAATTTGAACAAGAATATCCACCAGACCCGCTTACGGTAAATTGCATTTCAATCTTATCAGGTGGTGTAAAATTACCGCTGCCCGAAACAGTTCTTCCATCATTATCAGGCGACTGTCCTGGGATAGAAATTAATAACCCATTAATATCAGCAAATACAGGATTCGAAAATGAATTGCTGAAGTTGGCAATTCTTATTCTGCTATAGGAAATGGAATCAGCAAAAATGTTTACTGTATACGTGTTTAAGTTCGGGCATTCTTCGCTTACATTA
>JBKJNS010000286.1:0-3282 GCA_046593455.1 Chitinophagales bacterium
TTATTACTCGCTGCAATTATTTTCGGCTCGTGCAAAAAAGATTTAATCACCACCGACCCTGCTGATAAACTTTCTTTTTCTACCGATACACTTACGTTTGATACCGTCTTCACTTCACTTGGTTCTACCACTTTATATTTTAAAGTGCTTAACCCCAACAGTAAAAAAATTGTGATATCCAATATTCACATTGCGGGTGGCGATGCTTCTATTTTCAGATTGAATATTGATGGAATGCCTGTGAATGAAGTAACTGATTTAGAAATTCCGGCGAATGACAGCATCTACATTTATGTTGCTGTTACTGTTGACCCTAATAATGACAACAATCCATTTGTGATGGAGGATTCTGTATTGTTTGAAACAAATGGTAACAACCAAAAAGTGTTGTTGCAAGCGTGGGGACAAAATGCGTATTTCTTTTATGGAGAAATAATCGGCACTCAAGAATGGACGAATGATAAACCTTACGTAATCATCCATTCAATCTTAGTTGATTCGAATGAAACACTCACAATTAATCCCGGTTGTAGAATTTATATGCATGCCGATTCGCGTTTTTATGTTTATGGAACTTTGAAAGTGATGGGGCAATTGCACGACTCGGTAATTTTTCGCGGCGATCGGTTAGAACAATATTATGTTGACCTGCCGGGAAATTGGGAAGGGATTCATTTGCTTCGTGCCAGCCATGATAATGAAATCAACTATGCAATTATTAAAGAAGCTACCGTGGGAATAAGAGTTGATTCATTAAAAGAAACTCCCGCAGCAAAACTTACACTGCGCAATTCGGTAATTGCGTACGCACTTTCTTCGGGTATTTTAGGAATCACTGCTGACATCTATGGAGAAAATTCTCTCATCTTCAGTTGTGGTGAATGGAATACGCAGTTAGAATTTGGCGGCAATTATAATTTCACTAATTGCACATTTGCAAACTTTTCTTCTACACTCATTAATCATCAAAGTCCTGTAGTGCGCTTGAGCAACTATTATTATTACAAGGATGATTTGGGCGATCATTATTTACCAGCCGATCTTAATGCAACATTTTCCAATTGCATCATTCATGGCTCACTTGAAAATGAATTGGAACGCGATCCTTTTGCAGCCGCACAGTTCAATTATTTATTTAATCATTGCCTGATGAAATTAGCTGATACGGTTAATGTTAGCACCATTCATTTTTCCAACATCATCAAAAATCAGGATCCAAAATTTGTTGACTACTACGAGAAAGATGATTACCACCTTGCAAGCGGCTCACCTTGTATTGATGCAGGAATTGTGAATTCCATTGTTCTTGACCTCGATGGAAAGACACGAACAGGGATTTGGGATATTGGGTGTTATGAGTTTGTTCCTTAGTGAATGGTGAGAGTGTCAATGGTGAATAGTGAATAGTGAATAGTCAAATTTTATCCATTATAACTTTTTCAAAATTTAGAGCTAAGCAGAATTCAGATCTCAGTACTCATAACTCAAAACTCATAACTCTCCTCACACCACATTCACCTCCGCCAAAATTTCTACACCAAATTTTTCCATCACCGATTGTTGAATCTCTTTTGCAAGTGAAATAATTTCTTCACCTGTAGCTCCGCCATAATTCACGAGCACCAATGATTGCTTT
This sequence comes from Chitinophagales bacterium, assembly GCA_046593455.1. Classification (GTDB taxonomy): domain Bacteria; phylum Bacteroidota; class Bacteroidia; order Chitinophagales; family UBA10324; genus JAJAYG01. The sequence continues at coordinate 1,637 of JBKJNS010000286.1, forward strand.
GCGTGTGCTCCTGTGTTGCCGATGCGTTTTCCTTTCCATCCGCATTGTTCAATCAACCAGCCCGCCGGGATTTTTACCTGATTGTTTTTATCAGCGTAATTCGGCATCAACGGATTTTTTGAAATCAGTTCTTCGAATTTCTTTTTAGGTACTACCGGGTTCTTGAAAAAACTTCCTGCATTGCCAATCACTTTAGGGTCGGGTAATTTTGAGGAGCGAATTTTTATAACAGCATCACTCACTGTTTTAATGGTGATGTCTTCGGCCCGCATGTCTTCCAAAGTTTTTCTGATGTCGCCGTAATTAATTTTGGGTTTGAAAATTTTATTAAGTTTGAATGTTACAGCAGTAATAAGGAACTGATCTTTGAATTTATTTTTGAAAATACTTTCGCGGTAACCGAATTCACAATCACTGTTGCGCAATAGGATTTTTTCTCCTGTAATCAAATGATACGCTTCCACCTCTTCACAAGTTTCCTTCACTTCCACTCCATAAGCACCAATGTTTTGCATGGGTGCTGCACCTGTCAAGCCCGGGATGAGAGACAGATTTTCCATTCCTGCCAGGTTCCTTTCAACACAAAACAAAACAAATGAATGCCACACTTCACCTGCGGCAACTTTGATCCATGCATGGTGAGCATCTTCTTTTAAAATTTCGATTCCTCTAAAATTATTTTTAATTACGAGGCCATCAAAATTTTTAGTGAAAAGAATATTGCTTCCGCCGCCAAGCACCAATTTTTTTTCTGCTTTGAATTTTGAATCACCAATGAGTTCACCAAATTCATTCAATGAATTTATTTCGGCAAAATATTTTGCATTGGCAGCAATGCCGAAGGTGTTGAGTTGTTGCAGCGATTTCTCATTTTCAACTAACATAGATGCCGAAGGTAAAACGCACTTTTGTTTGGCGGCTACAATTTTTGCACAGTCATCATCAGTGTTGCAAATCCTGTTTGATCGTAGTACTCCACTTTTAACTGATGAATGCCTTCGAGTGGTAACGTAATCTCGTGATGCAGTTCATCATTGAATTTATATTTGGTTGCATCCCATTCATCCATCACTAATTTATCATCAACATAAAAGCGAACGCCATCATCGGCAGTAATCCCAAAACTGTAATTTCCTTTCACAAAATTTTGTGCGGCAGTTGCAACCAATGCAAAATGATCTTCATTTAATTTTGAATCGGGCGCACCATTCCAACTGTATTCCAATTTGTTTACACTCTCTGTTTTCTTTACTCCTGCTTTAATTGCATTCTTAAACACGCCGGGATATTTAGCCGGATTAAAAGTATCCATCTTGTAATAATTTACTTTCCAACTAATTGGCATTTCATATTTTTGATAGGAAAATAAAATAGAATTTCTTTCGGGTATTTCATTACCAAATTCATCTACTACTGCGGTGCCCACGTATTCAAACTCTAATAAAATATCGGTTGCTGCATTGTCAATTGGATGAAGAATTTTTGCCGAGAAGGTATCATTCCTCAAACCTGTAGTGCGGGAAAAATCAGTTACTCCTTTCCATCTTTTCACCCTCCATTTTCCAAGAGGGCCATAGACTTTAAAATAAATTTTTGAAGTATCGGCGCTCATCATTTTTAAAAGTGGCCGTTGAAAATCATAAGGG
>JBKJNS010000465.1:0-4159 GCA_046593455.1 Chitinophagales bacterium
GCGGAGAATCACGGAGGATTTTTTTATAACTAAAACTTAGGGAGAATTAGTTTTTTCTCCGTGCCTCCGTGCGCAACACTTTCTAAATTCATTTACTGCACAATTAATTTCTTGATCGCAGAAAATCCCTGTTCCGTTTTCTTCACCAAATAAATTCCTTTGCTTAAATCAGTCAACTTAATTTGAAGTGAATATTTTCCGACATTAAAATTTTCATCGGCAATTACTTTTATTACTCTTCCATTCAAATCTTCTAAAACAATTTTTACTTTACTCTCATTGGTAACAATAAAAGAAATGGTGGAAGATGCCGAAGATGGGTTGGGATAAATTTCGAATTGATCTTTTCCATCAACTAAAATCTGTTGGGGAGTGGTTTCAGTTTTTAACGGCGACTCATCGCAATCCCCTATGCGTGCATTAAAATTTGCGCCCGACAAAGCTTCAAAGTCAGGTTTAAGCGTAATTGAAGATGCTGCCTGAAACAATCCTGCGCCATTTGATTCGAATGTAAAGCTGGCATCGTTAACAAGATCACCATCATCAAGAATAACTTCGTATTCGCCAATGGAAATAGTGTTAGGAAAAATTATAAAGCCCGAGCATGTTGTTGGACAATCAGCAGCAATGTAGGTTAGACCATCCTGAAAAACGTTTCCTGAAATCCCACAGATTACAGGAATCATATTCTTCGCCCAAGCAAAATCAATGTATCCACCGCTTTCACTATACACGAGCGTGTTTGTGTCTACAGGCTGTGCAATTTCAAAATGCAGATGCTGACCTGATGCACAACCTACATCACCTTCATTTCCCAAGGTAGTACCAGCAGTAATAAATGCACCTTCACTCACTACAACAGAATTTTGTTTAAAGTGGGTGTACTTACTCCATTCCCCGTTCGCATGTTCCATCCAAACGTAGTTGTTTTCGCAACTCGACACCGAGCAATCACATTGCACACTTTCATTCTCCACTACTGCACGCACCCATCCGTCGGCTGCTGCTGCAATTTTATATTCACCACTCACATCACCATCGGTACCAATCATATCTATTCTTCCTCGCGGACAATGGTTAATATGATCATTGGTGATTTCTATTTCTGTTCCATCAATGTAGGGTATGCGGTAGATACCTTTTGAGAGTTCGTACGGACCGCAATAGTCGGTTCCTGTACTGCCTCCACAATCTTTTGAAACGGTTATGCAGGTTTGTGCAATTGAAGAAAAACTGATTGTAACTATTATTAGAATTGAGAAAATTGTTTTCATAAAAAATATTTTTTTGAGTTGATCAATGTTGAATGACTAATTTTTTTACAAACGGTTTGCTGTTGGCAATTAACCGGACAAAATATGTTCCGGAGGCAAGCGAATTCAAATCCAGTTGTTGATCGTGGGTTCCTGCGGTAAGTTGCACCGGAACTAAACTGAGTAAACTTTTTCCGGCCAAATCGGTAATTGAAATTTCTATCAACGCATCATTTGAAAGTGTAAAACTTAAGGTTGAATATGCTGCTGCGGGATTAGGACTCAGCAATGCATTTAAACTTTCTATTTCGCTTAGACTTGTTTCTGCTTGCTCATCTTCCAATTTTGTGGCATTGCATCCTGCAATTTTAGCTTCAAAGGTGCTTCCCGATTGAGCAACAAAATTCTCTTCAAGAGTCATATAATCACCTGCACTCCAAACAACATTTGCATTGCCGATTATTTCATAAATAGATTTGTTCTCAATGCTACTGATTGCTGTAATGCTGCCATATATATCGCCGGAAACTGTTTCGGGAAACAGAAAAACTTTATTAGTTACCACCGGTTCAAAATCTTTGAACACCGATTCATTTTCATCGAGAGCTCTTTCATTGTGTTCCTCTGCAGCATCACCCAATGCTTTTCCGGTACCCAGGTAAGTGATGTCGGGATTTGAGAAAAATCTCACCCGCTCGCAGTCGTAGCCGTTATCTTCACATTCAGTATTATACGCCATTACAGTTCTCACCTCTTCACTATGAATAATGTAGCCGTGATTGTAATCACCTGATCCATCAACATAGAGGTCGTGTCGGGCACCCATAAGGTGACCGATCTCGTGCGTGAATGAAAGATTATCAATTGCGGCTCCGTCTTCTACAACACAAAAAGCAGAAGAATAGCTTGCAAGAATAGTAGCAGCAAGGCCTACGTAGTCACCATCAAAGTTTTCGGTAATCAGAATACAAAAATCGGCATCGTACTGCTCACGGTCGCTGAACACATCATTAAACTTCCCATCGCCAAAGTCATACTGCCACTCAGCAAGCGCATCATCAATATCCACAGATGCTGCATCATCATAGATTTTCGAAAGAGCCAACTCCACTTCAAAATTCACATCGCTGTTAGCGTAAATCTCATTTGAAAGTTCAATACATCCAATCGCAAATCCAATGGGGTCAGCCAAACTGGGTCCGGCAACGTTGTCGAAACCCACAAGAATTTTTATGTAACAATCGCTGCCACTGAATTTTAAATTATTGCTTTTGGATTCTTCAGGATTAGTTGAATGCATATCTTCAGAAGGTACCCATACCCGGTTTTTCATTTTTTCATAATCCTCTTTTGATTCTTCGTTTGGTGCTTTCTTTTGGTTAACTCTGTAAATGATGTGTCGGTTTGCCGAAATTGGCTGAATGCGATAAACCAATTTAGGGTTGATGGATATCATTGCGGTAATCATTCCATTGTGCCAAACCAATATTGCACTGCTCCCCGGCTGATCCGATTTTCCGCGCCACGAAATTAGTCCTGAAGCCACCTCTCTTCTCTTCTCCAGAGTAAACAACATTGTTCCTACTTCGGGTAAAGAAATTTCCAATTCATTGGCATAAGGATCTAAGCTAACTGTTGCAATCCAGTGCTGCGCTACAAAACCATCGGAAAGAATATCTGCTACACATTTATTCTCCTTTTCTGTAAGGATGTTTGACGTGATCAATTCTGTTACAGCAATATTCTTTTGTGCCGAAACATTAAAACTTACCAAAGTTGCCAGACAATAGAACAGCATGACCGAACTTTTAAAGCTACTCTGTAGATTTTTCATACAAATAAATTGAATTTGTGAATGAAAGAAAATTTATTAACGTGCTTCAAGCTGATCTACTTTGCTTGCAAGAAGATCATTTTTCTTTTCCAATTCAATCACATACAATGTGAGTTCTTCAATTTTCTGCATCATGAGTGTTTGCATTGCTCCGATCTCAATGCCATTCTTTTCCAATTCTTCGGCAGCCGGAATTCCAGGTAAATGTTTGTTCACTTTAATTGAGTTTTCAACTTCTTTGAGTGAAGGCAGTTTGTAGTTATGCTCAAACACATAGTCGGGCCAGTTGCCTGAAAGCTGCACCTTCAATTCTTCGCACATTACTTTTCCATCCACTGAAACAATATAACCTGTTGCAGGTGTGGTTGTGCCTACGAGCACATTTCCACCGTTTGTACAAAGGATCACATTACCTCCATCGTTATTCAGGTAAAGCGGTGAAACGGCACCATTGGATCTTGCCATAATCTCATTGTCGTCAATGGATATGTTGGTCGAAGTGGCGCTTCCTGTAACAATGTAACCACCTGAGCCCGGCTCAGAATCAGTTCCGCCTGTAACATGAAGTTTGTAAGAAGGAGAAACGGTACCAATGCCCATGTTGCCGTTTACATCAATGGCATTTTGATTAACGCCATTCATTCTAAAGATCAACTTACCTGTGGCATTGCCCGACAAAGTACCAAGGCGCAAGTCGTTCACACTTGCTTGTACGAAAGTGCCTCCGTTCGCTCCGTCTTTTAATTTAATGTATGGAGTAGTTCCTTCAATAGAAACCGTTTCGTTACTTCCACCATTTACGTTGAGTTTTGCTGTACCTGTTGTACCGCCAATAAACGCCTGACTTGAAGCATATAGATCACCATTTATAGATAACTCCATATTCGCTGTTGCCGTAGGTGTATTTACTACAACCTGACCACTGCTGTTTACATAAAGTTTTGAAGAACCATTTACCTGTACACGTAATGCATCTTCAGTTGAACCACTGTTAATATGCAGCTTTGAGTTAGGGAGTGTTGTTCCCATCCCTGTTTTCCCCCCAATGTATGCATCAGCATCTACACCTAAA
>JBKJNS010000325.1:0-3256 GCA_046593455.1 Chitinophagales bacterium
GTCTTAAACACCTGAATGTTGTAGTAATTAGGATTGTCGAAGTCTTTAAATTTATCGAGATTGAAAATGAGTTCCTCTAAAATTGATTCAACATTGTGTGCGGGCTTAAAGCTCAGCATGTTCATGGCTTTTTCGCTGGTAACTTTATAGTTGCGGAAGTCCTGTACATTCTTGATGTTGAGTTTTACATTCTTGCCTAACTTTTTATCAACTGCTTCTTTTACATAATCTGCCACTTCACCTACGGTATAATTTCCCGAAGCAATGTTGAAGATTCCTGAAATGGCTGGTGCTGCTTCAATTGCACGCACATAAGCATTTGCAGCATCAGAAATTGCAAGTATCGGTCTCCATATCGAAGGGTTGTTGATGATGACTTCACCATTCATCAATGCACTCTTGAACATGGTGTTCACAATCAAATCAAGTCGCATGCGTGGACTGTAACCACTCACGGTTCCCTGACGAAATGCAATCACCGAAAAATTTTCATCCTGCATTTGTATTACTGCTTGTTCGCCTTGCAACTTTGAAATTCCATAGGGATAGTTTGATGAAGCAGGTTTGGTTTCATCATACAATTCATTCACGGTGTAACCATATACACTACATGATCCTGCATAAATAAATCTCTTTACTCCCGCACGTTTTGAAATATATGCGAGATAAGCTGTTGAAGATGCATTTGCAATAAAATTTTTTGCAGGAGAAAATTCTGCCATGGGATCATTAGATAACCCGGCAAGAAAAATCACCTGATCAAAACCTTCCACATCTTTTTCAGTAAGATCAAAAATATCTTTCTGATGCACCTTCACTCCTTTCGGCAAATTATTACCGAACCAGAGCAAATCAACTACTTCAACTTCGTAGCCGCGATCTAAAACTTTTGGGATTACTACCGAGCCAATATATCCAGCACCACCTGCGATTAATATTTTCATTTTCTATTTTGAATTTTGAATTTTGAGTCTTATGTCTTTTGTCTCACCTCTTAGTACTTAAAATTATCCGACTCAGTTCTCGCCGTCCATTCAGCAAGTGTTTGAGCAACCTCATCTTTCTTTGAAAGAATGGGATTTGCAACCGGCCATTGAATACCAATTGCAGGATCGTTCCAAAGAATTCCGCTCTCAGCTTTGTTGTTGTAAATGCCAGTGCAGATGTATTGTATCTCTGCATAATCACTCAACACTGCAAAGCCACGCGCAAAACTTGGCGGTGCAAAAATCATGAGTTTATTTTCGGCTGAAACTTCTCTGCCATACCACTTTCCATAAGTCGGTGATCTTTTGCGAATATCAACTGCAACTAAAAATGCTGTTCCAACTGTAACACGCATTAACTTTCCCATTCCGGGTTCCCATTGAAAATGCAAACCACGAACAACATCTTTAACCGATCCGCTGTGATTGTGTTGAACAAAGTTGTAAGGCAAACCAAGCTCCTGAAAAATATCCTGACGGAATGTTTCCTGAAAAAAACCACGCTCATCTTTAAAAACTTCGGGCTTTAATACCACCACGCCATCACTTAAATGCCTTGATTCAATTTCAATTTTCATGGGAGAAAAGATTAAACGTTCTATTAAACGCGCGCAAAGATAAAAGACAAAGGCAATTGACCAATTAATACCGCATTGATATTCATCATTTCAGGAATTTATTAGTCGATTCAAGATGATTGACTCAAGCTTTATTTGACTTCCTTCTTCTAAACAAAATAAAAAGAAAAGCTGCAAGCAATCCAATAATGGAAAGCAAGGTGTATCTCAACCATTTCTCTCTGTCTAAAGAACTATTAAGTTTTATGTTTAGGTCTTTTACCGCAGCCAGTTGAATATTTAAAGTGTCGGTAGCATTTGCCAGGTTTTCAATCGTTTGTTTGTACGCAACTTCATCGAATGAATAATCAGCTTTTGCAATTCCTCTTTTTTCAATTGCTTTATCAAGCTCTGTGAGCAAATGGTTATCAGTTTTAACGATCTCAATCAGAATATCCCGACTGTGTTCTAAATCCTTTTTTGTTTTGTTGCCGAAGATTCCGCTCTTCATTTCTGCTGCTGCCGAATATTGGCTGAAACGATCTTTGCGCTCTTGCAAAAGTTTTTTTAATTCTGTTATGTTGCCCAATGAATCTTGCGCATGCAGGGTGTGAAAAAATAACATACTGAGTAATAAAAGCAAATACTTTCTCATAAGCAATTTATTTAAAACTTGGAAAAATTCTAAAACGAATTTAGGAGGATTCTAATAATAATGATTCCGCTTCAAAGGTAAATGAAATTGATGCTTCAAAATATTTAGATCGCTTCCGAAATTTTATTTGCTTTGATAAATGTTTGAATTTTAGCGAGCGCCATTATAGCATCATCAGAAATTAAATCCTTTCCGAAACTATCTCTCCATCACTTAGATGCTTGATTCGATTTCTATTTTCATTGGAGAAAAAGTGAAAATATATTTTTTATGCGTGCAAGGATAATTGTCAGAATCGTAAATTGACCAAAGATTCAATTAATTTGTTTCCATCAGAATTTTTCGGGGTAGAAACTACTCTTTAACAAACTTAACTGTATAAGCACCGCTACTGCTCTTAACCATTATTACATAAACTCCAGTTGAGAAATCTTTGACCAAGATTGGAATTGAAAGCTCGTGCATACCAACCTCTCTCTTTGCAACGACCTGTCCGTACAGGTTTATGATTGTAAGAAAAGAATTTTCTTTTTCTGAAAATGGATTCTTGATCGTTAACTGTTCAGCAGTGGGATTTGGATACACCGAAAGCGTAACGTCTGCTGCATGTAAATTTTCAATAGATGTACCAACATCATTGAACAATCTAAACATGTAAAATTCATAACCGTCGTTAACGGTTGCGAATCCTCCTGCAAGCAACTTGCCATCTGTTTGTAAGTGAATTGCTGATATTTTTCCCCATGCCGCGCTATCACAGAAACCCAAACCGGGTATTCCAAAGGTAGGATCTATTGAACCGTTTTCATTCATCCGAATTACACGATTTCCTTCTTGATAAGTTCGTCCAACACCAATAATTTTCTTATCCGGTGCAGATATAATTTGCCAGTTGGCATTATCAAGTATGGAATCAGCAGCATAGCTTGTTCCGTTTATACCAAATGTGTTGTCGATCGAACCGTTTGAGTTTAGTCGAGTCACATTAGCATCGTAAACACCCTGATTGGACCATATCTTAAGCAGAATTTTATTATCTGACTGAATCGTAATATCCA
>JBKJNS010000034.1:0-5919 GCA_046593455.1 Chitinophagales bacterium
GGCTGGCGTTATTATGATGTGAACCGTAAAAAAAATTAATTGATGAATAATAATAATATCGAAAGTGATTATAAAATTTAGGATGAGAAAAAAAGTAACAGCTATTTAAAAAAAGAAGGCGAACAAATACGTTCGCCTTTCTTTTTAATCTCGCACAATGAATTGATTATTTTTCTACTGAGAACAATGAAGTTTCTGTTGAACCATTAGAATTAATAACTACTACATAATTTCCTCTTTGAACTGGTGAACCTTTGGAGTCAACCAAATTCCAATTGGTAGTATAGTCTCCTGCATTTTGATTTGCATTAACCAAAGTTGTAACCAATTGACCAATCATATTATAAACAGAGATTGTAACCATACCGTTGTTTGCAACATTGTATGCAAAGGTAGAATTACTGTGAGCCGGATTGGGTGTGATTTTTACTTTTGAATCATATTTATCTAATAGTGCAAAATAATCTTCTAAACTATTTTCATTCACGTACTGTCCCATGGTTTCGTCTCTGTATGACTTGTAAGCAGGACTTTCAACTTGCTTTACATATCCACATCCATTGAGATCAGCAGGGCAAAGGCCTTCCAATACCTTGCATGAAATTAGAGCAATATCATCACCTGGATTCTCAGTTCCATTGCACCACTGTGCAAGGAATCCCTGAAACTTACCTGATGCCTTATTAGCATGCCATACTAATGAATCATAAAGGAAGGTACAAGCACCCTGAGTTATGTAGGCATTAAGATGAAATTCTTTTGTTTTACCATTACTGTGTCCCGTAACTGTATGACCTGCAACGTTGTTAGGAGAAACAGCAAAAGTTCCGGATACAGACCATACTCCATCACCAACTTTTGTATTGGTAATATTCCATACTTGGTTAAGGTGATCAACAATACAGGTGCTGAAAGTTACTTGGGCACTGACATATGACATAGACGTAAATGTCATCGCAGCAATCATAATAAATAGGTTTGTTAATTTTTTCATTGTGTTAGTTTTTTTTAAGTTAGTAAGATGGTTTAACACTAGGTAATAATTTTTTTAATCTGATTTAAGCGCTATTCATTTTACTGAATAACTAAACAGAAATTTTGTTTCTGTTTCGCTACCGGTAACCAAATCCGGTAACTGCAATCATTGGTTTTTTCAGAATCTTTTTCATAAGTGCGAGATGTTTTTAATTCTGTTAGAAAATGTAAACTGAATTGTTTTTATCATTTCAGTTCCGAAATATGAGAACAATATTTCGGTATTCCAAACTTTTCTAAAAAATAATTAAAAATAAATTTGGAAAAGAATATGCTCTGCAATGAAACACTGGCTTTAAACGCCTGCTATTTTGAATAACCCTTTTGAATGAATTTTAACAAATTCATTTTTGAGAAGTAAAAGTTAGTTAATGCTTCGAGTACTTTTGAATATCGTCGCTGAGCATTTTATAAATCTCACTGAAGCGGCCATCCTCCTTCAAAAATTTCAAATGCATTTCAATCGTATGCTCATCATGCCTTACGGCCGGGCCGGTTTGCACGTTCAATGGATCGTGATTCTGAATCTTGCGAACCGTTTCGTTAATAAGTGGTTTTAAAATTTCAAATGACAATCCTGTTTTCTCCAAAATCATTTGTGAGATCGAGAACAAATGATTGGTAAAATTATTCGCAATTACTGCTGCAACATGTATTGCCAATCTTTTCTCATCATCAACCACAACAATTTTTTTAGTTAGGGTTTCTGCCATTGAAGTCAAAGTGTTTCTGGTAAAGTCATTCACCCCGTTAAGGCAGACAGGCATTACACTAAAATCGACAGAAACATTTCGCGACAAGGTTAATAGCGGATAAAAAATTCCATAGTTAGTGCTTACGCCATCTAAAATTTTCATGGGCACAGCTCCAGATGTGTGTGCAACTACTTTATCTTTTAAGTGCAGTTGCTGCGCAACCTCCTGAATAGAATCATCATTCACAGAAATCAAATAGATATCAGCATCATCAGTAATTTCATTGATGGAAGTAGTGCAAGGAATATCCATTAGATTGCCGATCCATTTTGCAGATGGCAAATGCCTGCTGAATATTTGAACAATCTGATGACCACTGTTATGCAAATGCCACGCAAGTTGATAGCCCACATTTCCTGCACCCAGAATTACGATTTTGTATGAAGTATTTTTTTCCATTTCTGTTACAAAATATTTTGATTGAATAAATTAATATTTAGGAAACAGTTGAGGACAATCTTTTTTTCTGCCAGATTCTTACCATACTGATGATGAAACCTGTGATTGTAATTAAGGTACCCAACCATAGTAGGTTAATAAAAGGAAATACAATTGCAGTAAGAACTATCCAATCATCTTTAGGTTTCTCCTCAGCTACTGATAAAATAACTTTCTTCTCCTCGGGCATTATTTTCGTAAGCCTGAATGTTAGTCCTAATTCATCAATCACATCATCATAATAGAAGCCATGTAATTCATGAATAAAATAGATTGGTTTTGCTTCATATGATTTTCCATCCATTTTTTTAACCATCAACTGAGCTTCAACTGCAAGATCATCACCCTTAATTTCAACTTTATCAGATTTTGTTACCTGTTGCATGTTCTCAAACACAACATAACTATTGGTGGTAAAAAATGTATCGTGCAATGCGATTGTATGGTCGGTAAATTTTTTCTCTTCTGCCTCCTTCCCTTCATCCTTTGTTTTATCGGGTACTGAAGTTACATGAGTGTAAACATCCTTGGTTGCATAATGCCTGGTATCGGGGTTAGCAATTAATCCCATTTTAGGATTGATCTGTGCATTGGGATAAAGCGTGAATTTTTCCTTCACCTTTCCGCTTGCAGAATCAAATATTTCATAATTCACTTTGTAATAATAATTTGGTGGTGCTGCCGAATCACCCGTATAAGTAACCGTAAATTCTTTCATGCGAACCGGTGCATCTTTGTACAACAACATATTAGCCCGCTGCTGTTCTTCATTAAAATTAGAACCAAAATTTATACCCGCAGAATTAAATGAAATCACTTCTCTCTTGGCTGATGAAATTAAAATGCCAAGCATCATCAATGCAAATCCAAAGTGAGCAACTGCGGCACCAGATAAACGCATTTTTCCTTTCAATACAATTGCTATGTAAAATAAATTTGCTGCCACACCAAAACAAGCTGCATATAATAATGCAAGCGTTGTTATCCCTTTAAGTTGTGCAACCATTGCTATTACAATACTAACGGCCAGTGATATAATTGATATAAAGATTATCCGCTGAATAAACGACTTCATTTCGCTCTTCTTAAACTTAAGATAGAGTGATGTTGCCGCCAACAGCATAATAATAATTGCAATCGGAATCTGAAATTTGTTATAGTGATCTACCGGTTCAACAGGCGGAGCCCAATTGGTGCCGAATAATTTATTCCAAACAGGAATGGAAGTGGTAAAAGTTATTTGCAGTGCTGAGATCAGAAAAACCAGAGAGCCAATAAATATCCAAAACTCCCGCGAGAAAACTTGCTCATCTTTTTCAATTGACGGAATTCTTTTCCAGAAAACCACCAGCAGAATTACTGCAGGAATTGAAAGTGCTGCCATGTAAATTAATAACTGACCGCTCATTCCTAAATCGGTAAATGCGTGAACTGAAGTGTTACCTAAAATTCCGCTGCGTGTGAGGAAAGTTGAATAGAGAACAAGTATGAATGAAAGGAAATAAAAAATGTAAGTAGTGCGAAGTGATCTTCCTGTTTTATTAAAAACCAAATTGGTATGCACGCCGCCAATCATTATCAGCCATGGAACAAGTGATGCATTCTCCACCGGATCCCAAGCCCAGTAACCACCAAAGGTGAGTGACTCATAAGCCCATGCCCCACCCATCATAATACCTGTACCGAGTACAGCACATGAGAACAATGACCATGCGAGAACAGGTTTTGCCCATGAAGTAAAATCCCGGTTCAACAACCCGGCCATGGCAAATGAAAAAGGAACAAGTGTAGATGCGAATCCAAGAAATAATATCGGCGGATGAATTACCATCCAGTAATTTTGGAGCAATGGATTCAAACCGTTTCCATCCTGTATAAAACTCAAGTAATCTGCACGCTTGAAGATAGGTGCATTCTGCATTTCATTTCTAAGCAATGAAAAAGGATTGCTTCCAACTTTATATTCAAAGAAATAAAGGCCGAGTAACATGCTTGAAAGGAAAATCTGCACAACAGAAAATACACTCAGCACACCGGCTTTACCCTTCTTAAGAGTAAAGATAATCATGCATCCCAATACTGAATTCCAAAACATCCATAGCAAAAAACTTCCTTCCTGCCCTTCCCAAAAACAGGCGAGTAAGTATTTTGGAGGCAATGCCTTATTGGAATGCGACCATGCATAATAATATTCGAACCAATGATTTTGAATGATGATGAAAAGGGAAACAACGATTGATAACACCGCTGCCACCTGAATAAAAAAAGCAAGTTGTGCAATCTGCAACCAAGATTTCTGCTTTTCTTCTTCCTTTGAAAATGAAGAAATAAAAAATGCAATGGCTGCAACGATGGAGAAAGAAAATGCTGAGTAAACTGCCAGATGCCCGATTTGTCCGGCGAAAAGGTGCTCCCCTTCGAATTTAATTTCCATTAAGTATTTGCTTTCGGTTGTGAAACTACCACCTGATCGGCTTTATATTTTGATGGGCATTTCATTAAGATACTCTTTGCTTCAAAATCATTTCCTTTCATTCTGCCGGTTACCACTACCTGCTCACTCTTAATAAAATCCTGAGGCATGCTGTTGTATAATATAACCTTACATTCGGTACTGTCTTTATCTTTCATATAAAAGGTAAAATAATTTGGATCCACGTGAGGATCGTAATACATTTCCCTACTTCGGTTCAAATAACCTACTACCTGAAAATCTTTTTTTGTTTCGCCCTTTGCACTTAAAAATGTTTCATACTGGCTGTAGTCGCTGGCAAGAGCTATGATGAATCCTATTGCTACCGCAATCAAGATCAACCCTGCAATGTGAATTTTTTTCATCCTGTTAATTACTGATGATGCAAACTTACAACAGAGAATGCAGATTGATGTAAGAACATGTTACAGCTTGATACGGAGTTTTTAATATCAATCAATCACTTTCCTGATTGGTTACATTTGCCTCCTTTAAAAAAGCAAAATGAATTCGAAAAAAGAAAAGATAAATAAGTTTGATCCAAACGGTCTGGCTACTGGTGATAATTTATTCGGACTTCCTTTCAATGAAAATGAAGCAGACATTATTGTGTTGCCAGTGCCATGGGAAGTTACTGTATCTTATTCGGCAGGCACTGCGCGCGCGCCCAAAGCAATTCTGGAAGCATCGAAGCAGGTTGATTTGTATGATGCCGATGTTGCTGATGCGTGGAAGCGTGGAATTTTTATGCAGAAGATCGACAGCAATATTGCAAAGCAAAGTAAAACACTGAGGAAGAAAGCTGAAAAGTATTTAGATAAATTTGAGAATGGTGAAGGTGAAAGTTCAAGCGCAAGAAAAATGCGTGATGAAATAAATGCTTCTGGAAAATCATTGAAGAATTTTGTAAAGCAAAAGATGCTGGCAGTAATGAAAGAAAAAAAACTTCCGGCATTGCTCGGTGGTGATCACTCTACTCCTCTTGGTTTTATGGAGGCGCTTGCAAAAAAATATTCAGGTTTTGGAATACTCCAAATTGATGCGCATTGCGATTTGCGAAATGCTTATGAGGGTTTTGAATTTTCTCATGCATCCATTATGTTCAATGCGCTTAAAATACCGCAAGTTTCAAAATTGGTGCAAGTAGGCATTCGTGATTATTGTCAGGCCGAATATGAAATGATACGAAATTCAGACGGACGAATTGTTACATTTTTT
>JBKJNS010000187.1:0-7434 GCA_046593455.1 Chitinophagales bacterium
ATGCTTGATGTATTAATTCAGGTATATACTGTATCGGGTAAACTGGTAAAATCAATTCAGCAATCAGTTATGCCCGCATCACAAGAGCTGCTCGAATAAGCAAAAGCTTCGGGCATAACTGATTGCTGAATTGATTTTACCAGTTTACCCGATACAGTATATACCTGAATTAATACATCAAGCATTTGGCCCGGCATATTGTGTTCAAACATAAATTCAGTGTGCGTGGTAAATGGGTTGGGATAATTGAATACATGTGCGAGTGCCATTCCTGCAGAAGTAGAGACAATAAATTCTGTAAACCCTTCTGCTGAATTGTTTGAAACGTCCCAGGCTTTAACATTGATGCTGTGATATCCTTCGGCAAGGTTCGTTAGTGGATAGCGAACCTCACCCGATGTGTAACTGTCGAGATCTGAAGAATAAAATTCATTCATCACTAAAATATTTTTTTGATCATTGTCTAATGTGCCGGCAATATCATGTCCTATTCCTGTACCTACCGTATTTACACCACTTGAATCAAACAGTCTTACAAGTATGGTTGGGTCAGTATTGGTAATTCCACCCTGCACAAATTTTTCATCATTCATAAAAACTTTTACCTGTGGGCCATTAAGATCAACTTCACTTGTATCAGAAATTCCGCCAATGGTTACATCATTTCTGTAACCATGTGCATCAACGGTTCCGTTATCGGCATAGTAACTCAGTTTTCCTTTCCCATATAAGTAAGAGATATCTTTTGGTACAATGAATGAAAAAGTAAATGCGCCATTCTTTACGCTTGCTTTGCCATTGTAGATCACATTTTTTTGGAGTAGAAAACTTTTCACTTTGCTATCAGCATCATTTTTCAATGTTTGATAGTTTTGAAACTTATCATAAATTGTTGGATAAAGTGTTCCATTAAAATCAGTCATAATATTTCCTTCATTATCATTCACGGTTCCTGCAATCGTTATTTTCTGTAACGCCTTTAAAGTATCGGTTATTGCTCCGTTGATCACATGGCCATTAATGGAAGTAGTGTTTACATTGAATTCTGGATTTGCCATTCTAATAGCAGGATCACCAAGTAAAGTAAACTTTCGATTGTTTACATCACCGCTGATACTGTTCTTCGCCTGACGCAAAACTTCTCCGATCGGGGGAACAATTCCGTTTGCATCGGGAACAAAAACGTTTGTCATAAAAGCTTCATTCATTAATTTATTTGCTGAAGAATAAACAAGCCGTACCGTAGTGATCATCGCAATGGCGCCGCCACCTGCATTTAATAAAAGAGATTCGCCGGCAGATGTAATTGATGGTTCGTCATATTTACTAAACTCACAAGTGGCCGTTACAAATACCGGTAATTTATAAAGGTTGGTATAACTGTTTATCTCATTAATGCTTAATACACGTTCGTGTGCCCAGCCACCTACACCGCCATGCCCTACATAATTCATCAACAAAGTTCCTGAACAAATGCGATTGTTGATTGCAACATTTACATCGGGGTAACGTGTTCCGCCGGGAACAGAAATTTGCTGATAGGCATCGAGATATATTTTATCAATATTGTAAACGGGGTAGGTTGTGCTTACTTCTTGTGCTATCTCATCGCAGTCATCAACGTGCACATCATTATCCTGATCATCGGCAACAAAAGTTACAACATTGCGCCAGTTACCGAATGACTGGGGAGATTCATATATTTTTATTTTGTTGATTACGTCAGTTGCTTGCGCTACGTCATTAACCGGCAGGCGACCTATTGCAATATCCATCTTTGCATTTATGTCAAGAATGTTACCGCCTTCATTATCATCTAAAAAAGCATAGTAGTCATCCGATACAAATGAACTGGTGGGGCTTAATGAACTTGCACTTTGATAAGTTGGTAACACGCCTTTAGTTGCCACATCAATCCCCTTATTATCATAAGAACCATCACCAAACATAAGCAAGTATTTAGGCATGGCAAGCGTATCACCATTTGCACGCTTGTATAACATTCTAACAAAATCTCTTATCGCTGTCATGTCTGGATTACCCGAGGAAAATTCATTGTACAATTGATCAATATTTACCACCATTGATGAAATGCCATCATTGCTTATGTGAAAATTTGCGAGGTCTTGCGCCTGGCTGTTTAAGAATGAAGGGGTAACAATAATTAAATCTGCCGCAGCTAATCCGTGCAAATCCTGGTTATTTATTTTCCCTATGGCAGTTGGAGTATAGCCTTCAGAATTAATAAACATTACATACTCACGCAGTGTATCAGTTTTTGCTGTGAACTGAAGTTGCGATCCATTAAGTGTTGCAACTTGACTTTGTGGATTTACCGGATCTGTAACATCCCAAACTAAAATTGAACTGTTTGCATTGTCGATGGTAAACTGCGAAACATTATCAACTACTGTTGCACCTATGCTTCTGAAATTTGTTTGTGAACCCGACCATGTTAAGTTGCGTTGTGCATTTACTTCAATGTAATTAAGCCAACCTTGTGCATCATCTGCATTGCGTATAAACTGAATATCAATATTGAACGAAGGTGATGTTGAAGTAAAACTTCCGCTCATAGATTTTTCACTTCCAACCGGGCAGGTATAGTCTGAACAAATTTTATCAATAGAAGCGGTAGTAAATTGTAATCCGTTGTTTGAAACATTAACAGTATTGGAAGCATAAATACTTTTTGCTAAAAAAGAAACCACCACACTCACTGGGGTTGATGTAACCAGCGATGGCATTGAAAAAGGAAAAGATTGTGTTGTTTCAAATTCAAAAGCTTCACCATACCAGGCACGGCCGCTAAAAAGAAAATTTTCAAGATCAACCTCATGCAAGGCGCGATCGTCAAAAGTGCTTACAAAATAATTTGGTGATCCTGCATCGGCACCGCGATTTGCAATTCTTTTTCCAGCACCTAAATCAGTATTAATAAAATAGAAAGCCGAATCGGTGAAAAGATTTCTTGTATGCACAAACTTTTTAGTTGTTGCATCTAATCTCCATCGATCAGCGGCCATTCCATAAAACAAAACATAATCACTATCATCAAACTTGCCGTCAATTTCACCTGAAACATAAATGGGATCTTCATGCAAATCATCGTAACGGAATGTTGCATTCGCTTCGGGTAACATGCCGCCACCATTTCCATACACTCTAATATTTCTTGGGTCAAGTGAAGCCACATCGATTCCCATGTTTTGAAGAAATGATTTTGTGATTTTATACACCCCATCATTCGTTACTGCAATCTTATACCAGTTTCCGGTTGCTAAAACTGACTGTGCCGAGTAACTATCACCTCTGGTGTTTGCAGAAAAGGTTTGACTAATATTAATCTGGTATTTAAATGAAATGAGCTTTTCAATTTCGCCGGTTGCATTATTTTTTCTAAAAGGAAGAATAGAAATATTTGCGTAAGATTTTCCTCTTTGATATCCTTTTCCAACTTTAATTATTGGAGTGCTTTGAATCTTGTTATCAGAAATTGAGATTGATCTTCCCGGTTGATCTTTAAGCGGAGCATACGTTTCATCAGTAAGCACAATGGTAAGATCACCATCATTCGGTAACGCCATGGTTTGAAAAAAATATGGGAGAAAGTCGAATTGCGCTTCGTCATAAGCTGCACCTTTAAAATATTGAGTGGCATGCATATTAAAATCTGAAAATTCAATTTTGCGCAGGGTATCAGACCAAATAAGATTTTTTTGCGTTGAGGTTACTTGTTGCGCAAAGGCAGTAAAGCACGGTATGCAAAACAATAGCAAGAAAGAAATTTTTCTCATGGCTAACAGGTTTATTAAAAAATGATTTGGTAAAATTGTCGTTTATAACGACCTCTCCACTAATATATTTTGTGTAGAAATTTAAAATTACAAATAACTTTCGATTAGCGTGAAGAAAATAAAGCTGACTGCAATAATACTAATTCTTTTGAATGCTCCAATAATATTGGCAGCTCAGGATTTAGAATTCAGTCAATTTTTAAACGCACCTACTTATTTGAACCCTGCCTTTGCCGGTGTAAACCTGGGCCCGCGATTCATTCTAAATTACAGAAATCAATGGGCAGGATTAGGAAATGCCTATATCTCTTATGCCGCATCTTATGACCAACAAGTGAATGCTTTAAACGGAGGTATTGGAGTTTCAGTAGTAAGCGACAGGCAAGCAAATGGTTTATACATCGGAAATTCTATAAATGGAAGTTATGCTTATCAAATTAATTTAAGCCGAAGCTTTGCATTAAATGCAGGTGCTCAAATTTCAGTGGTTCAAAAAAGAATTGATGTTAGCCGATTGGTTTTTAATGAGAACATTAATCCTCTCGACGGAACAATTATCTCCTCGGGATCGGCAGATATGCCTGATGTTAGTTCTCAAACGTTTGCCGATTTTGGATTTGGTGCTTTGATCTATACAAGAAAATTTTTTGGCGGATTTACCATCAAACATATTACACAGCCCGATGAATCTTTTATCACCTTGCAAAGCAGTTCATTGCCAATAAGGTGGGGGCTTAATGCGGGATTTGAATTTCATTCCAATAAAAACAAGTTAAGCAACCCTGTTTACTTCACACCTAATTTAATGTTTGCTCAACAAGCAAATTTCAATCAACTCAATGCAGGATTTATTTTTGGTGTAGGCATTTTATATAGCGGTATCTATTACCGAACAACATTTGCGAATGCCGATGCTTTCATATTGATGACAGGGATAAAAAAAGGAGTATTTAAATTTGGTTACAGTTTCGATGCAAACATTTCGTCATTAACAGGTTCCGCCGGAACACATGAATTATCCATGATGGTGAATTTACATGACTCAAAAAAAATAAAATACAAGAAACAAAGAGGAAGATTTACCGATTGCCCCGATATTTTTTGAAACAAACATCCTTTCATTTCGAATAAAGAAATTGCTAACGCTTCAAAACATACCACTTTTTTCAATTTTCATTCATCATTGAAATAAAAAATTTACATTTGCGTTAACTTATTTTTTGAAACTCAATCTTCTTATACAATGCCTAACAATAAAAATATGATGAAGAGCTTGTTGCTTTTTACCGGTGTCACAGGCTTAATGCTTTTGAATTCCTGTATCTTTCATGGTAAAGACAAGTCAATGGCTACCGGTTGGAATTACAACGATACCAAGTGGGGTGGTTTTGAAGTGCATGATTATCCAGGGCAAGAAACCGGTCCAAACCTTCAATTGGTAATCGGCGGTTCTTATGTTGCAGGTAACACGGAGCAAAATGTTACTTATGATTATGATAACGTTCCAAGAAAAATGACCATTGCTTCATTTTACATGGATCAAACCGAAGTTTCTAATCAGCATTATCGCGAATATCTCTACTGGCTTTCAAGAGTATTCGGTTCTGATTTTCCTGAGGTAGTTAGAAAAGCATTACCCGATTCACTTGTTTGGCGCGATGAGCTTGCTTACAATGAACCTTATGTTGAATACTATTTGCGTCATCCTGCTTTCAAAGACTACCCTGTAGTAGGTGTTAGTTGGGTACAAGCAACTCAATACTGCGATTGGAGAACCGATCGCGTGAACGAGATGATTATGATCAAGGAAGGAATAATGGAAAAGAACAACAGCCAGAGTGATGAAGATAATTTTAACACAAGATCGTACTTGGTTGGTCAGTATGAAGGTGCAGTAAAAAAGAATTTAAAAGATTACAGCCCAACTGGTCAAGGCGAACGTAAAGTGAGAATGGAAGACGGAATCATGCTTCCTGAATACAGATTACCAACTGAAGCTGAATGGGAATATGCCGCGTTAGCGAACATAGGTAATGATCCTTTTGCCGATGAAGAATTAGAAACTGATCGTCGTTATTATCCATGGAACAGCAATCGCATGCGTGATCCTAAACATGGAGATTGGCAGGGTGCTTTTCTTGCGAACTATAAAAGAGGCAATGGAGATAACATGGGCGTTGCAGGTGGCTTAAATGATGCTGCCGATATTCCTGCACCTGTATTTTCATTTCTCCCAAATGATTACGGACTTTACAATATGGCAGGTAACGTTAATGAGTGGACGATGGATGTTTATCGCCCTTACACACCTTATGATGCCGTTGACTTTAACTCATTTCGTGGTAACGTATTCTTAGAGGATAGTTTAGACGAAGAGTTTTATCATGTTGATAAAGATTCTCTCGGCCATGTAGTTCGCACACCTGTAAGTGTTGCAGAAAACACAAATCGATTGAACTACCGTCGCAGTGATGTAATTAATTTTCTTGATGGTGATTCAACCTCATGGGTAACTTATAATTACGGAGATAAGTCATTAATAAACGATAAGGCAAGAGTATATAAAGGAGGTTCGTGGAATGACAGAGCTTACTTTATGTCACCCGGCACACGCCGTTATCTCGACGAAAACCAAAGCACTGCAACCATTGGTTTCCGTTGCGCTATGCCTCGCTTGGGTAGCCCTGGAGGAAATGAAACGACTGCAGGTAAGTTCGCTCCTAAAAAGGCTGCTGAGTACAAGAGAAAGAAACCTAAATAATTTTTTAAGAACATAAAGCATAAAAACCTCTTTCGAAATTGCGGAAGAGGTTTTTTGCTTTACTGCACTTTCGCTTTGCTTTAATTATTTATGCTGATGATACCAATAGAAGAATTCAGAAAAGAGTTTGATTCTTCTTTCAAAAAAAATAAGATTGCTACTAAGAAGTTTTTTTTATTTACTTAATATTTTACACCAAACCAAAATCACTGATTCAGAAATGAATTAATTTTAATGAAATTAAAAAAACATTGAAGAATAGCAACTCCCCTTTTCCTGAAAAAATTCAACTACATTTACTTTAATGTTTTCTTTCCTCTTATAAAATTTAATTATGAAATCCATTTCTGCTGTTCTGGTGATTTGTGCATCGTGCCTCGCATTCTTCTTCCAAAAAACCAATGATAATTCTTGTGCTGAAAATTTCTCATTTCAAGAAGAACCCAAAGAAGCTTATGATGCACTCACTTTTCTAACTGCAATGAATGCATTTCCCAATGCAGATATTCCTGCAGATGGTTATGCGAAAGCATGGCAAAAGCATTTAGAGATTTTAGGTAAACCACAAAAGAGTGGATTGCGAACCGCTTGGCAAAACCTTGGACCTAATAACGTTGGCGGAAGAACAATAAGCATTGCTATTGATCCTGTTGATACCGCTGTAGTATATCTTGGATCTGCAAGCGGAGGTTTATGGAAATCAATTAAGGGAGGTATTGGCCTTAATACATGGGAATATATTCCAACAGGTTTCCCTGTGTTGGGTGTTGGAGCAATCGCAATTAATCCGGTAAATCACAATGAAATAATTATTGGAAGCGGTGAAACATACGCTTATGGTAAATCAACGAATGGTTTAACCGACAGAACACAACG
>JBKJNS010000190.1:0-3691 GCA_046593455.1 Chitinophagales bacterium
CGATCCGTCATTGAGTTTCACATTCGCATCCACTTTCGGAAAATCTTTGTTACCCGAAATTTTTATGCGGCTGTCAAGAATAACTTTTCCATAAAATTGTGCAGTATCATTTTGCGGCGCATTCAGCGCGAGAAAATTTTTTGTTTCCACTAACAGATCAAAGTTCATCAGGTGCTTTGCATCGGGAGCAACGAAACCATTCACGACGGCAGTGGCGCCAAGTGAATCGCTCAGCGTAAAATTGTTGAACCCCATTTTTGAATCTGTAACAGTCACCTCTTCATTCTTCAATTCATAGTGGGTGTTGAGGTACGCGGGAGTAAAGCCTGCATCACTGAATTTTAATTTCCCATTCACATTGGGCTGTGAAGTGCTGCCGGCAATTTTAAGATTGCCTGTCATTGTTCCGCTCATTCTCGTCACCTGCCCAAAGGTGAAAGATTCAAGGGTGGAAAGATTCACACTTGCAAGTGCGGCATCAAAATTCAATGCCTGATCAGTTTGCTTTGCATCATAAAAGCCATTGACTGTAATATCATTTCCTTTCCCTGAAATTATTACTTGTACTTGGTAGCGATCAGCAGTAGTATTGTCGGAAAGTATTTTGATGTTGCCGAGTGTATCCTCCATAAAATTAAAATCATCAATGGAAAGATCAGCGGTGAAGCCGGGAGTTGTTTGAAGATTTTTTAATAGCACTGTTCCATTGATTACACCGCCGAAAGGAATTTTATTTGACTCAATCAGGTGCGCGAGATCGCCGAGATCAAAATCAGTGAGTGCAACTTCAAGAGGAGAATTTTCAGATTGCGAGCCGGTGCTGTTGATTTTCAAAGATTGATTTCCATTGCTCAGCAAAACATCATTTGCATAGAGTGTTGTGTTTCCGAAGACCAAATAATTATCAGGTGCAACAGTCCACTTCAGATAATTAAGAACCATGCTATCCTGAATAAAACTCAGGCGGTAATTGGCATTTTCTTTTTTTAAATTTCCTGCAAAAAGGTATTTTGTTTCTCCCTTTTCATCAGTCGCTTTGAAATCTGCGGTAACCATATTGTTAGCTGCGCTTCCCGCAAAAGATGGATTCAGAATATGATATCCATTGGCTGAAATCATTCCCAGTGAAGTATTGAAATGAAGTGCTGATGCATCAGCATTAAGATGAAACTGAATACTGTCAGCAAGTATATTATTATATTCAACCTGATGAATGCTTGCCTGAGTTGTTAGCCGGTTAGATGCACTTTTGAAATCACCGGAAATTTTTCCCCCTGAAAATTTCTTTAAACCCGGCACGAATAATAAGTAGAGATCTGAATTGAGCAACTCAACATCGAATGTAAAATCCTGCGCTGTTATCGGTTTTTTCAAACTTGAATCTGATGTTGCAAAATATCTGTCGAAATATTGATTCATCGCAATGGGTAAATCTGCCAAGCCCATCTTTCCTGTATAAGCAGCAGTTAAAAAAGGTGAATGAATTTCAATGCTCTTCGAAGCTGAGTCAGAAATGAAAATGCAGAGCACTGAATCAACCGGATAGATCGTGTCGTTCTTCGTGATCGCTGCATTGCTTACACTTATATTTCCATTAAGATTATTCAAATCTTTTCCTTTAAGATCAACAGTCAATAATCCCTTCACTCTTAAATCATCGGGTGTAAAGTGCAATGCCTGCAAATCCATTCCCTCAACATTTAACGTGGCTTTGTAAGAAGGATGTTGCTTATCAAAATTGAGCAAACCATTAAATGTGAGCGCTACGTTGGAATCGTGCACAGCTGCAATTCCGTCAAATTCATTTCCTGTAAAATCTCCTTTCACTTTTATGTCGTGATAATTATAATCACGGAACACAACCTGAGAAATATTTGCGTCTACATTTCCTTTCATTGTTTCTTGCGACAACCCGGAGCCATTCACAGTTGCATTCATCGTGACAGGACCAAGAGTGGTGTCGCGCAGCAACTTTGCCAAATCAAAATGATCTGATGAAAGTGTTGCGCGATACACTTCATTTTTTTCCATTTTCACTTTAGCAGATGCATTTCCAAATGAAGATTTAATAACTGCATTACCATCAAAGTTTTTCATGTACCCTTTGAAGAATCCGGAAATATTTAATGAAGAAGGAATGGCGATAGCAGTTGGCAGCATCGAAGAGTTTACCAGTGATTGCACATCAGCATCTGTGGTTGAAAATTTTTGAACCGTAATATCATAATACGTTGCCTGCACATCGGGAAGTCCTTTAATGTTACCGCTCATGATCAGTGTTGTGTTTTTTGCGGCTTTCAATTCTAATTGCGGAATGTGAATGTCTTTTACTCTGCCGTTAATTCTTGCTGTAATCTCAAAACTTTGGCTTGCCGCATTTTTTAATTGAAGTTGTTTCTCAAGAGCCGGTTGAAACAAAAGCACATCATTTAAACCTATCACAGCATGATCGAAGTCTGCATTGATTTTCAGATTCGCCAAAGAATCTACAATGGTTTCAATCGAAGAGTAATCAATTGAAATGAATTTGCGGATATGGCTGTGCGCTGTTTGCAAATCAAGATCAGCCAGTTCAGCATGAGTAGAATCGTAAGTGATTTTTGTTTGAAAATGCTTTAACTCAAATCCACTTTGGTCTTTCCATTTGAACTCGTTGATGTTTGCTGAAATATTTTTTTCATCATAGTGAATTTGATTTACGTCAGCTTCAATTTCTGAAATAAGCAGGTGATTGAAATCCATTCCCTCCTTCAGCACTGGCGAATTGAGATTGTTGAATGCAACCGTGTTGTTTTTCAGAGCGAGATTTTGAAGTGTCACTTTCCATAATGATTGTTGGCTCAATGATGATGGTGTAGTGACGGCATCTTTTGCTTTCTCCACCACAGTTTCCGCAGTAATAATTTTATTGATCACAAAATCAATTTTGCTATCGCTCATTTCAAATTTTTCCAGATCAATTTTTTGTTGAAGAAGATTGATGTTGTTTGAAGTAACGGATGCTTTCCCCACATGCATATCTAATTTTTGCTGCGGCGTTTCATAAAGAAAACTTACTGTTGAAAGATTGATGATATGAATATTGAGATCATAATTCATTTGTAAGGAAGCGGTATCAGCACCCGTTTCTACAGGAGCAGTTTTAGTTTGAATGATGGCAGCAACCGTATTTGCAAGATCAATATTCCCGATGTCAAATTTCATTGCATCAAGATCAAACGTTTTGAAATGCGTTTTAAAATTGCCGATGTTTAAAGTCATTTGACTGCCGGCTGTTTCATCGTTGAAGGAGAAGAAAATATTTTCCAGGTTGATATTGTTAAGCGAAAACTTCCATGAGGATTGTGTGTTTGCAACAGGTGTTGTTGGAATAAATGCATTGAGAAGAAAATCAAAATTGAAACTGCTATCGGGCAATGATCGTGAGATATGGCTGGTCAAATTTTGAATGTCAATCGCGTTCAATTCAATGTGGTGAGAAAATAATTTCAGCATGTCAATATCCAAAGAAAGGCGGTTACTATAAAGCAAGGTGTCATGCTTCTGATCTTCAAGAAATAAATCCTTGAGTACTATTGATTTTGGAAATGCGACATTGATTTCACCAAGTTCAACACGAGTGTGTGTTTTATCAGAAACAAAGTGAATGACTTTTTGGGTGAGATAATTTTGAGTCGCGGGAAATTGAAGC
>JBKJNS010000393.1:0-3029 GCA_046593455.1 Chitinophagales bacterium
TTTCATTGGGTAATGAAGCAAAGTATTGTGCGCGATGTGTTCCTGCAAAGCAATCGAATGCGCCTGAAGCTGCAAGCACTTCAATTGATTTTTTACCCAATGCTTTTGTTGGAACACGCTTGGCTAAATCAAAAACACTTTTAAAATCGCCGTTGGTTTTTCTTTCCTCAACAATTACAGTTACTGCAGCTTCACCAATTCCTTTAACAGCCGTGAGTGAAAATCTTATGTCGCCTTTTTTGTTGGCAATAAATTTTACACCGCTTTCATTTATGTCGGGCCCCAAAGTTTTTATTTTCATTCGCTTTGCTTCGCCCAAATAATATTGTGTATCGTCGGTTGAGCCCATGTAGTTTGAGAGCGTTGCTGCCATAAACTCAGGTGCATAATTCGCTTTGAGATAGGCGGTTTGATAGGCGATGATGGCGTAGCCCGCAGAGTGCGAACGGTTGAAACCATACTCGGCAAATTTTTCCATGATGGTAAAAACTTCTTCTGCTTCTTTTGAAGGAATACCTTTTTCCTTTGCTCCATCCACAAAAACTTTGCGCTGCATCTGCATTTCTTCCATCTTCTTTTTTCCCATTGCACGGCGCAACAAGTCAGCACCACCGAGTGTGTAACCAGCCATCACTTGCGCTACTTGCATAATCTGCTCCTGATAAACCATGATGCCGTTGGTGGGCTTCAAAATATCTTCGAGCAGCGGATGTGGATACATTATTTTTTTTCTACCATGTTTTCTATCAATGTAATCAGGAATAAAATTCATTGGCCCCGGCCGGTACAATGCATTCATTGCAATTAAATCTTCGAGATCTGTTGGCTTGAGTTCTTTTAAATATTTCCTCATGCCGGGTGACTCAAACTGAAAAATTCCAATGGTGTCACTGCGTTGAAAGAGTTCAAATGTTTTTAAATCATCAAGTGGAATTTTATCGAGATCAATTTCCACGTCGTGATTTACTTTAATGTTTGCAAGCGCATCTTTTAGAATAGAAAGAGTTTTTAATCCCAAAAAATCCATCTTGAGCAAACCTGCATCTTCAATTAATTTTCCTTCAAACTGTGTAACTAATAAATCGGAATCTTTGGAAGGAAGAACCGGAATGTGTTCGCGGATATCACTCGGTGCAATAATGATTGCTGAGGCATGAATGCCATGATGTCGCGTGCAACCTTCAAGCGTTTCGGCAATGCGGATTGTTTTTCTCACCAAGGCATCGGGGCTTTTCCTCAACTCACTCAACTCTTTAACTTCGAGAAAAGCTTTTTTAAATGACATGCCCGGTACTTCAGGAATCAACTTGGCAATGCGGTTTGATTCTGTCAATGGTAAACCCAACACGCGTGCAACATCACGAATGCCCGTCTTCGGTCCCATGGTACCAAAGGTTATAATTTGTGCAACTTGATTTTTTCCATACTTCTCCACCACATAATCAATCACCTTTTGTCTTCCGGTATCGTCAAAGTCAATGTCCATATCGGGCATTGATACACGCTCGGGATTTAAAAATCTTTCGAAGAGCAAATTGTATTTAATAGGATCAACATTGGTGATACCAATGCAATAAGCAACAGCAGAACCTGCTGCTGAACC
Organism: Chitinophagales bacterium; assembly: GCA_046593455.1. Lineage (GTDB taxonomy): Bacteria > Bacteroidota > Bacteroidia > Chitinophagales > UBA10324 > JAJAYG01. The sequence continues at coordinate 1,604 of JBKJNS010000393.1, forward strand.
GCGCCCCGGGCCAACCCAAACACCAATATCTTTTGCAGCTTGAATAAAATCTTCAACAATTAAAAAATAACCAGCAAATCCGGTCTTCTCAATAATGTTCAACTCATGTTGCAGGCGTTCGCAAATTGAGTCTGTTACTGTTCCATATCTTTTTTTTGCGCCCTGCCAGGTGAGATGTTCAAGAAAATTAAAGTTAGATGCAAAGCCTTCAGGCAGTGGAAAATTAGGAAGCAGAATATCTTTCTTCAATTTAAGATCATCAATCTTCGAAACAATTTCCATGGTATTGTCGAGCGATTCGGGAATATCGATAAAGCGCTCCTGCATCTGCATTTTTGTTTTGAAGAAAAACTGATTGTTCGTGAAACGCATTCTGTTTGTATCGCTTGCCATTTTGTTGGTTTGCAAACAGAGTAAAATATCCTGCGCCTCTGAGTCTTCTTCATTTACATAATGCGAATCGTTGGTGGCAATTACTTTCACATTGTATTTGCGAGCGAACTTCAGTAGCACCTGATTCACTTGATCTTGTTCCGGAATTCCGTGGCGCTGTAGCTCCACATAATAATCTTCGCCAAACACATCGAGCCATTCTTTAAAAATTTTCTCAGCTTCTTCTTCGCTCTTTCTTAAAATATGCTGCGGAATAATTCCTCCCAAGCAACAAGTGGTTGCAATAATTCCTTCGTGATACTGTTTGATAAGCGGCAAATCAATGCGCGGGTAGTAATACATTCCTTCAGTAAAACCGAGTGAACAGAGTTTGATTAGATTTTGATAGCCCTGTGCATTTTTCGCAAGCAGCACCTGATGAAAAGCTTTTTTTCCTTTGCTGCCATCATCTTCATTTCCAAAACCCGGAAGGACTTCTCTCTTCGTGCGATCGAATGCGAGGTAAAATTCGCAGCCCACGATTGGTTTTATTTTTTGCTTGTGCGCTTCTTTCACAAATTCAAATACACCAAACATATTTCCATGATCGGTGATGGCTATGGCTTTCATTTCATCCTTCACTGCTTTTTCGATGAGGGAAGAAATGTCAGCCGCTCCGTCGAGCAGTGAGTATTGTGTGTGGCAGTGGAGGTGTACGAAGTCGGGCATTTTTAAAATTGCGAATTTCGGATTGCCAATTGCGAATTGACTCTCCTGCTTTTCATTTTGAATTTTCTAACTTGAAATTTATCTGGAATTTGTTTTTGGGGGTTTGTAATTTTTTTTACGTCTTAAATCTTAAATCTATTTCGCAAAGTAGCCGAGCTCAATCAGCAACTTTACAATTCTTTCTTTCATTTCACCTTGTATTAAAATCAACCCTTCTTTTACTGTGCCGCCGGTGCCACATTTTGTTTTTAATGTTTTACAAAGTGCTTCCATATCTTTTTCATTTCCATTAAAGCCATCAACAACTGTAACCACTTTTCCTCCT
>JBKJNS010000456.1:0-6386 GCA_046593455.1 Chitinophagales bacterium
TACTTGAATGTCGGCATGAAGGGGAACAACTTTGTGTCGCCCGTGTTCGCGTCTTGAAAGTAAAACATCACCAACAACAACAACCATACGTCCGCCAATTGCAAGTTTCTTGTAACACTCTTTCCAAACCTTGTCAAGTTCGTCAAGGAAATTTTGATAGTTCTCAATGTGTCCAAGTTGGCTTTTATGCTGATTGTATTCTTTCAGATTCCAGTATGGGGGAGAAGTTAAAACGAGATGAACTGATTCGTCAGGAATCATTGACAAGTTTCGAGAATCAGCTATGTAAATTATCTGTTGAGAGTGAAGTTTGGCTACCTCTTCACGAATTTTTTCAAGCTCGACTTCGTCCTTTGCAAGTCGAGGAATTACTTTGTCTAAGCTAGCTTGTTCAGTTAAAATCATTGGCTCAAAGGTAAATTAAAAATGAACGTTTTGAGTAGGAAATTCTCCAATCCGTGTCTTCTTCGAAAGACAAAGCTGCGGGAGAAATGAAAAAAAATTACTGAGTTCATAAGCTATTTCAATACGTAAGTAAAGTCGTTAAAAGTTTCATCCGATTTAATTCCACCTGTAGATTTGAACAATGCTTGTGCTTCAACATTGTCTGTTGCGGTCCCAAGCCAAAGTTCACTTACGGCATCAGCTTTTAAATGAGCGAGCAAGGTCTTCATTAAAAATTTTCCCGCTCCTTTTCTTCGAAATGTTACCAAAACTTCAATATCATATAAATATGCTAAGTAGTTCGATTTATATAATGAAGGAAAAATGTAAGCAAGTGCATAGCCAATAATCTCCTCGTCAATGAGAACCGCAAACAAATAACTTCTGTCGTCTGTAAGTAGTTTTTGCAAATGATTTGTGGATGTTAGTTCTTCTTTATTGTCAATAAGATTAGCAACAATGAAATCAACTGTTGCAATGTCATTTTTTGTTACTCTTATTACTTTCATAGGGCTGTTTATCAAATTTTATATGGTGGCCTTCACCCAATCTGTGTCTTTTATTTAAGGGACACGGATTGCTAATTATCACTTACTCAATAATTATGCGGTGAGTTCTTCGAAAGACAAGGCTGCGGGATGGTCGAGTTGTTTCAGCACTTTCATTCTATTCATTTGTTTTTAATAATTGCCTTATTGAAGCCAGGTGTGTGAAGAGAACTGTAGGAACTATGAATGCCGGCAACCAGCTAAACGGAAAATTTAATACTGCAATGTTCGGTTGGTCAAATGCAAATTTTTGAAACGCAAATGGTGCCGATAAAACCGCAGTGATTACAATGTTTAACAAAAGGCACAGAGAGATAAAATTCCAAATCAGAATTATTTTTCTGTCGAATTTTTTTTGTTGTAGTCCGAAGTAGGCAACGAGCGGCGCTGTTAAACCTGCAAGGATGTCAAAGTTTCTTCCTGCAAAAGTCATAAGTACGGGAACTGCTTTGTTTAAGAAAAGCCAATACAAAACAAGTTCAACCGGAATTCTAACGATGTTTAAATAAGTCAAGTTGATAAGCGGCAAACTGTCAATGAAACTTCGCCCTTTTTTGGTTATGAATAAAATCACAATTGTTAAAAGAGGCGGAATTATCAGCAATAAAAATTTTGGCGGAAACAATGTAGTTTCTTTGTTGTAGAAATTATTTAAGGTGAAGAAGGCTTGGATAATTAACCAAACTGTTAAAACAATTACAATAAGGTTTGCTTTTGATTTTGAACTGTGGGTCTGCGAATTTTTAATTGCGAAATAAAATAAAATTAAGGTCGCAAAAGTTGTGAGTATGAAAACGACTGAAACGTAGATTGGTATATTTTCAAGCATTGTCGTTTAAGGTTTGTACTTTCTTTTTTAAAATTGCGTATATCGGTTTGCATCTTCGCTAAGATGGCTGGTGTTTTATTCAATCTGCAACTTTAATTACCACGTTACCTGTTTTTTGTCCCAGCTCAACATATTTGTATGCCTCTACAATTTCGTTTAGTTTATAATATCTGTCTATTACCGGCTTAAATGCTCCTTTGTCAACAAGGTCTTTTAGATAAACAACATCTTCTTTATTAATGGTGGGTATTGGAAATAAAACTTTTTTTCCACCTCCAAAGGGTGTCGCCAGTGCCAAAAAAACATTTTCTGCATTCTTGCCAAGTTCGGTTGAAATATAAATTCCTTTTTTCTTTAGCAAAGTTTTACATTTTCGAAATGAACTTTTGCCTACTGCGTCAAAAACTAAATCGAATCTTGCCACTGTTTTTGTAAAATCATCTGTTTGATAATCGATAACTATATCTGCACCGAGAGACTTTACCAGCGCTACATTTTTTGTATTGCAAACGGCTGTAACATTTGCGCCAAGCGTTTTTAATATTTGCACTGCAGCAGATCCAATTGCTCCTGTTGCCCCATAAACCATCACATTTTGTCCGCTCGTTACTTTGGCTGCTCTTATATCGCAAAGGGCATAGTGAGCTCCTTCAGTAATTGCAGCAGCTTCCTCATAGGATACGTTGTTAGGTAAAATTGTAATAGCAGCACTTTCTGCAATAGTTAGATATTCACCATGCCCTCCAAAAGTTTTATCATTAAAGCCAAAAACTTTGTCGCCTTTTTTGAATGTGCTCACACTCTTTCCGGTTTCTTCAATGATGCCTGCAAACTCACAACCTAAAATAGTATACTTTGGTTTAAAAAGTCCCGTCCAGAATCGTGATATAAAATACTCAGCGCTACGAAAACCTGAATCGGTTCTGTTTACTGTGGAAGCGAATACTTTTATTAATACCTCGCTGTCAGTTGGTTTCGGTTTATCTACCTCCATCAATTGGGCAACTTCTGGTGGGCCATATTTTGTATAAACTATTGCTTTCATTTTATAATTATTTCAAGTTTTGAAGTTGTATGCGTTAGACTTGCCAATCACATGTTACACTCACAAATGAACTAACTTTATTTCTCATTATCAAGAAGAAGATTAGATCACCGTTGCCACAGAAAACAGTTTACGGCTTAAAGGAAGTGAGGACTTGTATACAGATTTGCAAGTAATTTTTTTCCACCAATCCGTGTCTTTTTTTCAGGGACACGGATTGTTGATTTACACTCACCGGTTAATTTACTATGTGACTTTTTAGAAAGATGATGTAGGAGAATAATTTAGTTTCGAAATTCAAGTTACTTAACATAGTTTGGCGATTCGCACTTTTGCCAATATTCAACTATTATCTTCATTGTACTTTTTAGATCTTCAAAATTTGTAGGCTTTACGAAAAATCCTTGAATAGATTTTGAGTAAGCATCAACAACAGCTTCTTGTGCAGCGCTTGTTGTAAAAAATAAGTAAGGGATAGTTTTTATTCTTATGTCCTCATTTTCATGAATTTGCTTTCTTAGCTCCAAGCCATTTAACTTTGGCATATTGATGTCGGAAAAAACAATAAAGGGTTCAACGCTTTCTGCGGTCAAATAGGCAAGTGCCTCTTGTCCGTCATTGAAAAAAATAACTTCATTTTTATAATTGAGTTCTATAAATACTTCACTAAACATCAATTGGTCGTCAGTGTCATCTTCAACGATAATAATTGCTCCGTTCTTATTCATTTTATTTTGTTTGAGAGTGTTTAATTTTCAAATGTAAAATTTAATTTTCAGCATTAACTTTTAATTTAACCATGCCCGCAATTTGTATGAGACAACTGGAATCTACCTGCACAAATGAACTACTTTATTCCTCAGTTATCAAGAAGAAAATTACAATCAGCGTTGCCATAAGAAACATTTATCGCTTTAAAGGAATTGAGGAGTTGCAAGCAGAGTTGCAAAGGAATTTCATCTCTTTCGATTCCGAATATTTTCTTTCACTTGTTCCCAAGATAAAAATTTCATTTTTCCTTCTTCATAAGCTTTTCTGCGAGACAATAATTCTTCTCTTTGTGTTTGGGTTAATGAAGGTGATGTACTTTCATCAGAAATATTTTCCCAAATTATTTCTGCTGCTTTAATTCGTTCATCAACAGGTAGCATTAATATGTAATCAACAGGATTACTCATGTTGTTTTGTTTTTTCAAAGTTAAGAATTATTAAACTTGCATAATCATTTGGTAAACTTAGAGCAGGTGTGAATTAAGAGCATTGCAAAAAAATAAACTGAGCAATCAAAAAATGAAAAGCAGTTTTTTTCAGGATGATAAAATATAGAGTCCTTATCAAAAATACTTAGTCCTTTTTAAGAATTATTTCAATCGAAAATTTGAGTTTCGGAATTTCGTTTCTCACTGTATCCCACACAATAGAATAATCAGTTCCCAGATAATCATGAATGAGTTTGTCTCTCATGCCTGCGATTTTCTTCCACTCAATTGTATTCCATTTAAACTTAATGTCAGCTGGAATCTTTTTGGTGTTTTCTCCAATTCTCATCAACGCATTTTCGGCAAGGCGCTTAAAATCTTCATTGTCAAGAAACTGAGTTTTGGTTATTTCAGCAGGGAATTTCTGAACGAGGTAGCTGCATTCATCAAGAATATTTTCGAGAAATTGCTCGTATTCTTTATACATACTCCACTTCGTTTAATACAAAAGATCGCAAGCGTTTGTTTAAACCATTCTGTGTGGCAACTTCGGCTTTCTTACCCGGAAAGATTTTATCAAGCAGCCAGCATACATTGAGAAAATTATCGAGTGTGGAATTATCTTCATTCAACTGAATGAGAATATCAATGTCGCTGTCGTCTCTTTGCTCATTGCGCACATAAGAACCGAACAAACCAACCTTGCTCACACCAAAATTTTCGATGCTTGCTTTGTTTTGCTTTAATTGTCCAATGATGAATTGCTTATTGAGTTGCATAATATTTACGCTTATTCTTTTGCAAATCTAAGAATACGATTTTCATTTCCATTGTGGATGCTTTTGTTCGCTCACCCAATCTTATGAAACGCAAACCTGCTTCCTTCATCAGCATTTTCCAATTTCAAAACACCACGCGGGCAAACGGAAGAACATACACCGCAACCCACGCATGATGAGCGCACAATATTTTCTCCGCGCTGCGCATAGGCGCGCACATCAATTCCCATTTCGCAATAGGTGGAGCAGTTGCCGCAGGAAATGCATTGACCGCCATTGGTAGTAATTCTGAATCGCGATTTAAAACGCTGTATAAAACCTAAGTAAGCAGCGAGCGGGCAACCGAAGCGGCACCACATTCTGTTTCCCATCAATGGATAAAATCCTGTGCCCACAACACCAGCGAAAATGGAGCCGATCAACAATCCATAAACACGGTGGAGAACACGTGTTTCGCGCCCGAGAATATTATTTGCTGAAAAATAATTTGCCAACGTAAATGCCGTCATCACCACTGCAAAAACACAAACAGCGTGTATGATCCATCTCTCAATTTTCCATGCCCGCAAAGATTTATCTGAAAGTTGCCTGAAGGGATCGCCCAATGTTTCGGCCAATCCGCCGCAGCCGCAAACCCATGAACAATACCATCGCTTTCCGAAAAAATAAGTGAACACCGGAACAGCAATAATAATAAGTATGATACCCCATACGAGCATGAACCAACCGATGGTGCCGCTTGCAATCATTTGTTTGAGATTCCAGTCGTAAAAAAAAGTATAGTTGAGTGGCCAGATGTTTTTAAAGTCGTACCACGGTTTATTGAGTGCAACCAATATCTCGGGGATAATGAAAGCAAGTGTGGTTTGAAAAAACATTACACTTGCGGTGCGCACTTGCTGGTACAGATTGCCATGATACTTGAGCATCATTCGCACACCCATCACCAGTACTGCAACTGTGTAAAGAAAGCCATAGAGAAACCACTGGCTTGCATCGCTTCCTTTCAAAAAGTTACTGACAGGATCAACTAAAATTACCCAGTTAACAATGTATTCAGGTGCGAAATAGAGAATGAGATAAAATGTTATCATCAATGTTCCTGCAATCATTGCCATCCAGCCACGAGCATTTAACTTATTAAAGAAAATGCCATCATGCTTAATGCCGGGGTCTTTTACGCCGAATCTGGCAGTAATAAACAATGCAGCTCCCGATAATAAAAGCAGCATGATGATGCTTAGCAATAGCAAATTATTATCGCGAACCCAACCTGTGCACGAGATTTTTGAAATATTAAAAGTGTAATCGTTGTAAAGAATATCGGCCCACATTTTATTTCGCTTGGTGCTCTTGTTGTAGTTGTGAATTGATTCTCTGAAATCATGCACAAAAGAGAAAACAGAATTGTATTCTTTGTTCAACATCCAGGTAATGGCCGGCGCAACTTGTTCTATATGTTGATCGTTATTGATGCCGCTTAAAATTCCATCAGTGGTTAATTTGTAGTGATTGCCAAATAGCGTAGAAAGAAATAAAGCG
>JBKJNS010000461.1:0-3376 GCA_046593455.1 Chitinophagales bacterium
CACCACTATCATAAAAACTTCCTGAGCAGGTGGTAACTGCAGCGCTACTCATATTATATGTTTGTGCGTTAACAAAACAAACACCTGAACTAAAAAGAAAAAATGAGAAGAGAAGTAAACGATTTTTCATAGCGTAAAATTTTATTAAAGTTGAATTCGAAATTATTTTATTAAAAATATTTTTGGAAGTTATTTAAAATGAAAAATTGTTGAATAGTTTTTTGGTTTTGAAGTGCTCATTTTGAAAGGATAAAAGTAGTCATTGAATCTATTTCGGCAAAATCATTTATTAACCTATTCTTACGTATAAAAACAAAATGTGGATTGTGTAAAAACTAACAGTGAAAAAGCCAGGAAGCTATTCGTTAGTTTTTCTTAACAGCATCTCCGCTTATGCAGGTTACTTTTATGCGGTTTAGCAAGGGTGCTTCTCTTTAGATTGATTGTTGAACAAATATTCTTGCACCCCCAAAAAAGTTGTTACAAAAAAAGAGGCGAAAAATGTTCCGCCTCTTCAGTTTACTAAAAAAATAAAAGATCAATTCAGCTTCAAATATTTCCCTAAATCAACCGAGCCATTTTTGTGTTGCATACTTGTAACATATACCCCAATAGTAAGCGGCAGGTTATACATTGTTTGTGACAATTCCGATGACATAATAAGTTTTGAAAACAGCAATGCGCCTGACATATCGAAAACATTGAGTGTAACTTCTTCATTAGTGTTTTCATAGTTACACGATGTTATTTTCAGTTTTTCTTCAATTCCATTGTTATCCACTTGGCTTAGGCGATAATAATTTATTCCGGGTGCCGGATGATTGTCAGTTATAAAATATTCTGATGAGAGCAGCGAAGTTCCTTTGCCCTGTATGCTATTGAAGAAGGTATAGTTTTCACCATCCACCGATCTCTCTATTACAAAGTGATCGTTATTAAATTCAGAGGCGGTTTCCCAATTCAAAGCAATAAAATTTTCTGTCGCTTCACACGTAAAATCTGTTAATGATACAGGTAAAGAGATGCAGTTTAGTGAGGCACCATTGGTGAGTGCCCAGGTAAGATCAAAGCCCGAAGCCTGCGCATAAAAATTATTTACCATCAGGTAATATGTTTCTCCGGCTATTACTGTTAAATCATCTACCCAGCTATTTCCGCAAACAGTTTCACTAACATCAGATCCATTATTTGCAGGTCCACAAATAACAGATCCATCGTTAAATGTTGCATTGGTAGCAGTGTTTATTCCGGTTTTGTTTGTTGGATTTAAAGAAACACTGCTCCATGCATAACTACAGCGAACCGGAACGCCAAGTGTACCACAAGCAGTGCTGGGGCCATATAATGCGAAATCATAATCGTCGCCCGGGTTAGCTGCATTTGTATAAACTTTAGTAGGTGCTATGGTAAATCCTAAAGTGCCACCCGTTGCAATTGTGATTTTATACCAGTTGGTAAAATTCTCCGAAACTACACATGAGTTTATTGGATCACCTTCCGAAATCAAACCGGGTCCTGTGCTGCCATCTACAATGCTTGTATTTGAACAGATGGCGGTTGCATTTTTACAATCATTGTTATCGGTTGCTTTAGGACCATAGGAACATGGAATGCAATCAATTGTTGCCTTCCACCCCGCATCTGTAACTAAATCGTCATTTGATTTAAAGGCGATTGTAACACATCCGCTTGGATCTGATGAAGTGTATGGTCCAAATCCCAAACCCATGCAATTATCATAACCCGAACAGGTAACGCCTGTAATGTTATTACCATTTGGAAGCGGAAGATTGTATTGAGTAGGTCCGTTTAGTACCAACAAATTATCTTTTTGTCCGTTAAAACTTGTGCCATTGATCTTGATTTCGTAAAATTGAATTCTTAAACAATTTAATGCAGTAGTTGGACAGAAGGTTCGATAATAACCTTTAAAACAGCCTGCACAAATGCTGTCAGAATAGTTACCGAGCAATCCGCCGTCATCGGTTATAATTCCGCTACATGTATTAACCATGTTTGCTCCGCAATAAGTGCTTTGATATCCTGTTGTTGGCTGTAGATAAACAGTTTGAGTACCAATGGTAGCGGGACAAGTTGTACAGGTTAACCCAATGATCCATCCCTTATTCTGTCCAGTGCCATTTGAAGTAAAATTAAAAGTAAGAGAGCCACCGGATGAAATCCATCTTGTAGGTAATTTTGTTCCATTGGTATATACTCCAATTAGTGGTGCGGCTGTTGAAGTTCCATCATAAACGGTAAGATTATCACCTGCCGAAATAGCATAAGAAAAAATTAATGCTTGAATGCAATTACCCAAACTGCTGGAAAAAGTGACTGTATAATTCTCATTATTTAAATAGTTACTGTTAATTTGGCTATCATAAAAAACTGCCGAACAAGTGGAAATGGTTTGGCCATTGTTAGTTTTGATATCATATACAGGAGGACAAGTTGCCACTGCAATTGTTGCTGCCCAACCTATTCTGTTTTGTGAACTGTTAGATTTAAAAACGAATGTTAATGAACCTATAGAAGATGTTATGGTTCCCGGTGATATTATACCGGAAAATTGTCCTATCAAAGGATAAGTAGCATCTGGTCCGTCATAAACGTAAAGAAAATCTACACCGTTTTGTGTATTAAAGGTTGAGAATGAAAATTGAAGGCACCCGGAGGCAGTATTAAAAACATAGGTTCCTGTTTCGCTGTTAGTGTATAACCCTCCCACATTGCCGCTATCGTAAAATAAATCGCCGGCGGCGGCAGTAACAGTTGTGGTTCCGCTTATAGGCATTAAATAAGTTGCAGCATAAGCGCTGATGCAGTTGCAGGTAAAAATTACCAATGCAAATAAGTGGAAAAGATGTTTCATTTTTAATGGTATTTAGATTTGAAATTATTTATCTCCCCAGATAAAAATTATTCATTCATCGGCTAAACCGACTGCCATCCAAATTAAACTCTTCATTTAAATTATTTTGCTCTTTCAAAGCTAAGCAAATTTTAGATATAATCTAATTCATGTTTTTTTGGAAAGGAAATATTAAAGAAATTAAATTTGAGATATGTTACCTGATACGAAAAGTGCCGCTCAGAGTTTCAATTAATTGAAACACAAACCACTTAATTTGAATGGAGCAAATAACTTAGGTAAGCGCAGTGAATTAATACAACTCATCTAATTTCATTCGCAGGTATTTTCTCACCGCTATTGCAGTACTAAGAAATGAGAAAAGCAAACCAAGAACAAGGATACCTGCAAAGATGATAGCAATAAAGGTTTCATCCTGCAAAGCTTTTAATTCGGGGAGTTGAGCAGTTGCAAATTTTATGAGCAGAAGTAGTAAGATAATTGCGATCACCGAAGCCAATA
>JBKJNS010000479.1:0-12779 GCA_046593455.1 Chitinophagales bacterium
TCATTGCCGTGCGCCTTTTCTTTATATTGGGGTGCGTGTTTTTTTCATCATCATAATTATCTACTGCAGTTATTGCGTTTACTGTTTCAAGAAAATATTCTTGTGGGATTTCATAATTTTTGTCATTAGAATAATCTCTTGAAAATTCAACTTCATCGAAAGGCAAATATGAATAGAGTAAAACATCAAAAACTTTTTCTGCAGCTTCAAATGAGTAATTTGATTTCTTATACAACTCAAGCCCTAATAGATCAGCTTCGCTTTCTAGCTCTTTTGAATATGAAAATGCTTTGGTTTCTATATCGTTAGGGTTTAAGTTTTTGTAAATTCCTCTCCCCTTCACCATCGCCTTATTTTCAACATATTCGTTGAGTGCATGTTTCTTTATGAAGTGATTAAATTCATGAGACAGAATAAAAGCAAGTTGCGCTTCATTTTCAATCTGCGAAATTAATCCTGTAGTTACCAATACGATTCCATTATTGGTAGTAAATGCATTGACCTCAGCAGAGCGAAAAGTATAGATTCGGATTTCGTTCCTCAATTTCGGATTGTCTTTAAGCAGTTCATCTTTAATCTGATTTAGATAATTCGTAACAGGATCTCCAAAAACTACCCGACCACTGTGAAGTATTTCATCCATTAAAAAACTAGACTTTAAATAAAATTGCTCCTGCGATTTTATTATTTCCTTTTTTGCATTCTCATCTATATTCTTTTTTTCTGCTTCAAATTTTTCAGATGAAAGTTTTATAAAATCTATAGGGATCGTTCCTGAGCTTTGAAGCGATTGGTAATGATTCCAATCCACATTCTGAGCATTAAGAACGTTGGTTGAAAGAAAAAACAACAAGCAGATTAAGATAAATTTCATGCAGTTGGGGAATTCTAAAAACATTGATTTTCAATTTGCTTGCAATTCAATGTTGCACAAAATAACCATCACTTACTAAAGCACAAGAACTTTAAATAATAAACTAAGAATGGTGAAGCAATAAACTATTGCACAATTATTTTACGAATCAATCGGGCATATTTATTCTTAAACTCTGCTATATATAAACCAGGCGAGAGCCTGTTGCTTAGCAGGAGTTCATTCTGTGGACCATTAGGAAAATATCTGTTCTCTCTGCTTACAACATTTCCAATAAGATTATAAATGATAACCTCATAAGATTTTTCTGCATTTTGAGGATCATCAATTCCTACAACCTGAAAAGTTGTATCCTGATCCCAAACCGGAAATATGCACGAACCAATAGGTCCCGGATTTTCAGAAGCACCAAAATGAGATGAATCGCCGTTCTTTTGTTTGCAGTCAATAATAGAATCGGGAGCTATATCATCCAATGCTTTACGAATGCTATCAAGTTTGCATCTGTAATATTGAGCTACTCCCTGATAAAAAGGGTCATTAATAAGATTTATGTTTTCTATCGGGTCATTTACCAAGTCAAAAAGCTGTTCTGTATTATTCAGGCAAAAACTCTTGATGTACTTAAAATATTTTGTGCGAACCATACGCATCGAAGGTGTTTCATCTTCACTAAAAACTTCATACATCATTGCCTCCCTTGGTTTGCCTTCAGCCAATTCTCTCATAGAAATTCCATCCATTCCATAAGTATCAGGTATTTCGGCAGCATCAAGAATTGTTTTAGCCCAATCAACATTAAGCCCCATTGTTTCAATATCCTTATGTTCGGGAAACCATGTTTTGTACCGTATAAACATTGGCAGCCGTATAGATTCTTCATGTGGCAATTGTTTTCCCTGCAACAAATGTTCTGATTTTAAATTTCCATTGTCGCTCGAAAACATTACTACCGTGTGATCCATTAATGTTGATTTATCGGCTAAGGTGTCATGGTCGAGATAGTAAAACAGATCACCAAGTGTTTGTTCAACACCCATCAACATTCTAAAGTAACCACGATACTCTGAATCTTGTTCTACAACTCCAGGTGCCTGGTTGTATGGATAGTAATAGGATGGAAAATTATCAGTATATTTTTCAGCATTGAAATATGGCATAGTGTCATTCGTGAATAAATTTTCTTCCTGTGGTCTTGGGATGAAAGGCACATGTGGTGCTCTCTCAGACATGTAAAGAAAGAAAGGTTGATCCGGAGGGCGATTTACAATTTGACCTTCTGCATATTCTTTAATTAAATCAGTTGTATGACCATCAATAACCAAACTCCATACAGTATCACCCACGCTTATGCTATATCTTCCTGGATCATAACTCTCCAAAGTTGAAATCATAAAATTATTAAACCCTCTAATGCTATCAGGATCAAATCCTAACTTACCACTTAGAATATTATAGTAACCGGCGTCTTGCAGAATTGATGAGAGCCAGGGAATACCACCTCTTATATTCTCAGGGTTTGCAATTGCTCCGGTTCTGTGCGGATACAATCCTGTAAAAAACACTCCCCTTGAAGGTGTACAAAGTGAAAGCACGGCAAAGAAATTTTTAAAATTCACTCCTTCATTTGCAATTCGATCGAGGTTAGGTGTTTGAAAAAAATCAGGTGCGCCATTGCATGAATAAGAATCCCAACGCGCATCATCAACCAAAATGAAAATAATATTTGGCCGGTCATCTCTTAATCCTGCATTATTTTCTTTGGGTAAATTTTTAGGGAGCGGATGCTTTAGATAAAACTCATCAAGTGTGAGTGTGTCAGCAATTTCCATTTTCACTTTCTGAGCTGTTGAATCTGCAATTGCAAAAAAAACAAAAGCAAAAAAGACTAAAGCAGATTTATTAATTCGATCAAAGGCGATATGCTTAATAATAGTCATGATTAGATATGGATTCAAAATTAAGATATTCTCAATCAATATCAAATGTGAAACTGCAAACCCACACTTATTACCGATGAACAAACACATTCTGCTTTCGCAATAATTAATTCATGAATGTGATGATTTATTAAATGCAGCGGCGATACTAAATGACAATCTGTGATGCTTGCTTCTTCCAAATTTTGATATTGCAATTAAATGATCTTTTGTTCCATATCCTTTATTTTTTATCCAGCAATACTCGGGATAACTCGTGTGGAGTCTCATCATAAAATCATCTCGATATGTTTTTGCAAGAATAGAAGCTGCTGCAATTGAAGCATATTCAGAATCACCGCCAATAATGCATTGATGTGGAATTGATTTGAATGGTTTAAACCTGTTGCCGTCAACTAAAATAAGCTCAGGTTTAACTGAGAGTTTTTCAATGCAAAGATGCATTGCTAAAATTGATGCATTAAGAATGTTGATTTTGTCAATCCTGCTTCTTCCAACCTTTATAACTGAAAATGCGGTGGCTTCATTTTCAATAATCTTTCTTAATGTATTCCTATTTTTTTCCGATACTTTTTTAGAGTCATTCAGCAACGGATGAAAAAAATTTTTAGGAAGAATTACTGCCGCTGCAAATACCGGCCCAGCAAGGCAACCTCTGCCCGCCTCATCGCAACCGGCTTCTATATTTTTTTTTGAAAAAAAAGGTTGCAGCATTTATCTTAAATTCTGAAGTTGAAATTATCACTGGCCACCAATTAATTATGGGAAATAGTAAAGTGATTTTCCACATCTGAAAAAAAATTCAGGTGAATTGTAAAGTGATTAAATAAAATAAAACTTATGAAGGAATTTAAACCGGCAATTTGATTTCAAACTTTCTTCTTTCCTTGTTTGTGAGCGAATAATTAATGATCCAGGGATTTAGAATGCGAAGTGTTTTATAGTTGGTTCCATTTGCTTTTGCAAATTCGGTTAGATTGGTAATGTTAGAATCAACGGTTACAGTTTTGTATTTGTAGGAAGGATACAAGTCTTCAGTTTCTAAAAAGAAACCATATTGCTGGGGATTAGAAAGTACTTGTTTTAAAGCAAGTATTCTATAGATATATCTGGCTGTTTCCTGGTTGAGGTAAAGAGAATAATAATCATTCGTATCCTGATTTTTCACTGCTGCACTCATTCCTTCAATTCCTCGGTTGAATGAAGCGGCGGCTGTTGTCCAGCTTCCGAATTTTTCTTTTGCCTCTAAAAAGTATTTGCAGGCAGCTTCGGTTGATTTTTCGTAACTGAGTCGTTCATCAACTTCTGCATTAATTATTAAACCGTAACTCTGCCCTGTTGTTTTAATAAACTGCCACAATCCTGCCGCGCCGCTTGGCGATTGTGCATTTATTTGCAAGCCGCTTTCAGCTATGCACAGGTAAATAAAATCTTTTGGTACTCCGTTCTTTTCAAGTATAGGTTCAATTATAGAAATCACTTGCGGATATTCCTTCATAATGTATAATGTTTGTGAATGCCAATAGGTATTCACTAATAATTCACGATCAAACCGCTGGCGAACATCGGCATCATCCAAAGGAACATTTTCACCGGCAAATTCAATTTGAGCCGGAATTTTTACCGCATAAATTTTATTATCGAAGGGTGATTTTATTCTTTCGTACCTAAATGATTCAGCATCGCTTTTATTTATTTTTATTGCGCTCACAGAAAGAAAAACACCAAAGCCAACAACCATCAACAGCAGCACTTTTAATGCGCTGATGAAAAGTAATTTTCTTTTTATTTTTTTAACTCTATCCATTTTCAATTTTCTTTTGCTTAAAGAGTGGCACACTTGAACACGCTTCTCCATACATTAAACTTTTTGCCACCGGCTTAAGCTTTCTTGTGATTTCAAGGTAAGCTGAAACCGGAACTGCTTTATTACTGCATCCTTTTACAATAATTCTATGGCCCCGGTAATCTTCAATATTCAATTGTGCTATTGCTTCGGAAAATATAATTGAATCCATCTCATCTTCTTTACAAAAATAGAACCGCTTCGCAACCGGCTCAAGGTAAACGCCTGCAAGCATATAAGCCCACACGGGCACAACTGCATCTGCCGAACAATAGACTGCAACATTTTTATTACGGTACTTTTCCCAATCAAAATTTTTAAGCGCTTCTCGGTAATCTTTTTCTTTTAAAATCAATTGCATGAAAAGAAAATCTTTCAGGTCAAATGAAGCCTTTTCTTCTGCCGGATAAAATTGCTCAAGATCAAAAGTGATCAAGCTGCTGTCAGATACTCTGTTAATTAACTTTTCTTCTGTTTCCATAATCATAAAGGCAAACAACAAATCGGTTGAGAATAGTTCAGTAAAGTTCGTAATAATTTACTGTCTTAAAAAATCAGAGTTCACTTTGTTTAGTGATCTCATGATTTCGTATAAATTTAAAATCTTACGGGTAGAATTCAGAATAATTAATATCCCAGGATATTATCACACACTCAATTAATTGATTACTAGAAAAACGTGTTTCTGTAATCTTCAATTGTGATTGCCTTCTTCAATGCATCATTATAACCATATTGTAAACGTGGTTGAATGGTTTGCAAAAGCTGTTGTTTGAATTGATTGTAGTCGGCAATTGGCTGTGGCTTGGCGATAGTTTGAACTTGTACAACATAAACGCCTTGTTCGCCGGCAACTGGTTTTGAAAGCTCTTTCTCTTTAAGATTAAAAACTGTTCCAACCACCTTTGGTTCAAATCCGAGATTTTCACTGTAGGCATTTCCAAAAGATACATTAGATGAATTTTTTACAGGCTGATTTAGTTTTGTTCCCAATGCTTCAAGAGTCGTATTCAATGCCATTGCCGCAGCGATTTGTGCACTTATCTGCTCACCTTTCTTTTCTTTACGCACCTGCATTTCCAATTGCTGTTTTGCATCTTCAACTGACATGGTGCCTTTTTCTTTTACACCACTCAATGTAGCAACAACATATGTTGAACCAAATGAAAATGGTGAAGAAACATCACCCAGTTTTGCCTCATAAGCCCATTTTACAATCTCACGCGCACTTTGTAAACCCGGCAATTGATACGCACTCTTCTGCACATTTGGTGCAAGAAGTTTATTCAATTTTTGTGCATCAACTGATTTATAAAAAGCATCCATAGTAGAATTATCAGAAGCAAATTTGGTTGCCTTTTCAAAAACCGATTTATCTGTTTCGCTGCTTGCTTCAAGAGGTCTAGTAATAAAATTTACCTGCACTGCTGCTGAAACATTTTTTACTTCATCAATTCTTATTAGGTGATAACCGAATTCAGTTTTCACAATCTTCATTTCACCTGGCTTTCCTTCAAAAAATAAATACTGATTAAAGTTTGTAACAGTTTTTCCTTGTTGCATAAAACCCAGCTCGCCGCCCTTTTCTCCTGATCCTTTATCTTCTGAAAATTTAACGGCTAATGAATCAAATGAGGTTCCGTTTTTTATTGCATTGTAAATGCTGTCAATTTTATTTTTTGCTTTCATTGAATCAGCAGCAATATCAACTCTTATTAAAATATGATGAGCACTAACAGAATCTGCAACTTCTTTACGGCTCATTAATTTAGCAATGCGGTAATTATTATCTTCGAAATAGGGGCCTACAATTGAACCTACCGGAATTTTCATTAATGTGTCTTTAACATATTCCGATGGAATTGATGCGCTCTTGTAATAAAATTTATCGAGCCCTTTATCGCTGTTTAGTTTAAGATAATCAGTATCAGACGGCGCTGCTGCAAGCTTTGTAAAGATTTCATTAATCTGTTTAGCCACTCTTACTGTATCATCTGCTGATGGATCTACATTGAATAAAACATATTCCACCTTGCGGCTTTCTTCTTGTTTGTATTGTTCCTTATGTGCATTCAAATAGTTTTGTAGTTCGGCATCGGTTATTTTAATTGTTGAATCAACAATTCCTGCATATGGAACCATTACAAAATTTACCGAAGCACGAGTATTTTTTTCATTGTAATCACTTTCTGCCTGCCATTTAGGTATATAAACAGCGCTCTTGAGCATTCCGCTATATTTATCAATCAATCTTTTTTCTTTTTGATCCTTTTCAAATGCTACCCATCTTATTCTCCTTTCACCTTCTTGTTCACCTTCACCTGTTTCATCAAGATGATCATAATAATTTTTAACTGCAAGCGGATCAAAAACTCCTGTTTGTGGATTGGTAAATGCACTCTTGATTTCGGGAATTGGTTCTTTACCAAAAAACATATCCTTAAGTTCTTCAGTTGAAACATTTAATCCAAGTTTAGAATATTCCTCGGAACTAATTTGATTAGCAATAATTTGATTCCATGTTTGATCGCGAATTGAATACAAAGTATTGTCATCAATATTTTTTTGTTGGGTTTGAAGTTTATAATTGGTAATGGATTCTTCGACCCTATTTTGAAAATCCTGTATCTCAACATTTTTACCATCAATGTTACCTACCACATTCCTGTTTCCTTGTAGCAAACTGGTGTTTGAATTTAGCGCTGTTTCTAAAATAAACAACGCCATTGCCAATCCAATTATGATTACAATGATGGGACCTAGTTTCGTTCTTATTATCTGAAATAATGCCATATAGGTTGAGGTGATTTTTAAAGGACTGCAAATAAAGGTAAGTGAGGGGTAAAATCCAAATGAAAAAGCATTTGAAATCTAAAGGTGGCAGTTGCAGAGAATATGTTGTTATTTATTAGTAGGAATTCGAAATTGAATCCGGCTTTAAAAAAATTATAACCCTTCATTCCCCTTAAGCTTAAAACTACCTCTTATCTTCTTGATTTTATAATTAGAGATATCTTGGTTCGACTCGAAACCATCACCAAATATTACCTCATCAGAAGTGGTGATTTTAACAAATTTATCGCTTCGTATTTTTTGTGTTTTCTGACTCCAAATAAGTTCTTCAGATTCCAGCTTATCGCCATTTTCACTTATAACAATTACATTATTTCTTGCAATCATTTCATCAGTTTTATCATAGCTGATTCCATAGTTTGCTGTAAGTGTACTTTGCACATTCATTGCCTCACCATAAAACAATAAGATCAATCCCGAAGGCAATTCTGTAAAAGCATTTTTTGGATCATCAGTATGTTTCATAACCGGCGCTTTGAGTTGCGCTTTAACTATTCCCTTGTCACTGTATATTGCTCTAACATTTTTGCCGGTTTCTATCGAAGCGTCCTTTTTTGAAGTTATCAATTTTACTGTTTCCAGGTCATTCTCACAATTGGCAAACAAGAGTGAAATGCCTATTAAAAAAAGTTGCAACAATTTAGCTCTAATGTTGAAGAACATTTATTAAACAGTGGTCAATTTTAAAAAGCGCGGATAGAAATCTTAATCATACTTCCTTTTCTGAAACCAACGGTCGTTAAGAGTAACTCCAAGGGTTAAACGAAAGTTAGAAATAGTTAGGGGGTTATTACTCAGTTTGCCAATATGAACCCATTCACCTGAAAATGATACTTCAGATAAAACTCTTTTCATAGGCAAGCCCAATCCGAAATCAATTTCATACTCCGGAAAATCTTGACCATCATACTGAAGGTAGTTTTTACCAATTGATGCTCCCAAGCGATACGCAATAAGATTTAAATAGTGACTATAAGATGTATAGTCAGGAACTATTTGCATACCTGCACTTAGCTGCCAACTGTCGGTCGTAATATCTTTTTCACCAAATGAAGAGTAATCACTCCACTTACCAAATCTATAGTTTAATCCAAACTTGTAGTGATTGCTTTTTGAAAACATAATACCGGCTGAAACTGTAACCGGTAAAACAATTTGACCTGCTTCATCTGTTGAAATTGAAATTGTATCTTTTATTATTTCAGCGCCATTCTGGTAGCTAAATCTCACATATTGTACAGTATGCTGCGCCGATATATTTGTTTTAACATTTCCACTAATTCCAAAATTCAGAGAATAAATATTATCAGTTCCCCACCTTAAAGAATACTGTGCACCTCCCATAAAGAGAAAATCACCCAGTATCCTTGATTCATCACGCAAAGTGTTATAGGCATTTGTGGTATCAGGAAAAACAAGTGTTGAACTATAATTGAGTTTGCCAAATAAATACGCCGCATTAATTCCGAAACTTAAGTTCTTGATTTTATAACCAGAGCCAATGTAAAAAGCATAAGTGTTTCCGCTTCCCATAAACTCATTATAAGATTTTCCTATGCCAGGCACGCTATCATTCTCCTGAAGCAGGTTATAACTTACACTGCTGAATGGCATGATACCAATACTGGCTCCCATTTTATTTTTTATTACCGGAAATGCGAGTGCAAAAGTTGATATTCCCCCATCGTTGTAGTAAGCAACAGAATCTGATTGTGATTTTACTTTTAATGCACTTCCAAACAAGCCTGTTTCAAACACTGTAAAATTTATATATGCATATGAAGCAGGATTAAGATAATTAATGTTCAATGGGTTATTAAAAGCTGCTGATTGATTCCCCCACCCTCTTAGAAATGCAGGAGCGGGGTTTTGAAGCAATCCTAAACCATAGCGTGAATAAGGAATGGCTGTTTGAGCTAAAGAAACTCCCGAAACCAAAACCATTATAACCGTTAAGGCACTAACTATTTTCCTTATCATTCAAATGGAGTATTTCGTTGAGACCGTGGAGTGTTAAATATGGGATGGCAAATATCTTACTTTTAAGGGTGGTATCAAAAAAAGAAGCATCTCCGCCTGTTAAAATAATTTTCAAATTAGAATATTCCTTTCTGTAAGCAGCAATAAATCCCTCCATTTCAAAACAAGTTCCTTTTATAACTCCGGTCAAAATTGATTGAGTAGTTGAACTTCCGAATAAATCTGTTGAGAATTCCTTTTTAACTAACGGCAGCCGTGCAGTGAAAGTATTCATCGCTTTCAATTGCATCTCTAACCCGGCAGTAATGTTTCCGCCATAATATTTTTCATCGCTGGTAATCACATCATAGGTAATACAAGAGCCTGCGCTGATTATTAAAGTATTTTTTCGGGGAAAGAAAAATCTTGCTCCCATTAAATTCGCTAACCTGTCAGCTCCAAGCGTTTCAGGCGTTTTATATTTATTTTGGAAAGGAAGTTTAGTTGCCCGCCCTAATTTTACAAACCGTGTTTTATTTCTTAGAATTGATTCAAACTCATTACTCTTAATTACAACAGAAGAGATTATGGAAGCAGTTACATCAAACTCATTTAATAATTTTTTTATTTCGGGTAACGAAAATTTTTGATTTGATTCAAAATGAATCAGTTTCCTTTTATCGAATATCGCGGCTTTGGTGCGGCTATTTCCAAAATCAATTGCTAAATGCATAACGTAAGTTTTTGCAAAGGTGCAAAAACAAAAAAACCTGCCTCAGAACTGACAGGTTTTTTTGTTTTAATCAATCAAGCTTACTATTGGTCCCACCAGAGTTTAGGTGAATACATAGATGATGATGAATTATCACCTCCAGAAGGTAAACTTTGTGGATTATAAAGATGCTCATTGGTTGGGTAAATAAAACGAACTGGAATCTCCGCACCTACAACATTGGGTACCAGCACAGGAAAACCTGTTCTCCGAATATCTACCCATGATTCAGGACTTAAATAATTCGCAATCCATTTCTCAGTCATAATCTGTTCTAATTCTGTTCCAGCGCCAAGTGTACCATTTGCAGCAATATATGCAGCACCATCAACACCATAAAAGTCCATTGAAGTCTGTAACGCTTCGGTAAATGCTGTCTGAGCACCACCTGCATCGCCAGTTCTGAATCTTGCTTCTGCCTCAATGAATTTGCGTTCAAACTCAGTCATAAAATAAACAGGTGCATCTTCAGCTTGAAAAAATGCTCCAAGATAACCTACATCATAATGTTCCTGAACACCATCAACATCAATATAAATTGGGTAACGTGGGTCATTTCTGGCAATCATAAGTTGAATACATGATCCATCATACACGATATCATCACGCTGATCAATGTATTGAAACCAAGGATTAGCAGAAGTAGCACCTGCAGCAAATTTAAAGTTTGGATCTGCAATTGGTCCACCTAAAGCAATTTCATCCAATGCCA
Source organism: Chitinophagales bacterium (assembly GCA_046593455.1). Taxonomy (GTDB): domain Bacteria; phylum Bacteroidota; class Bacteroidia; order Chitinophagales; family UBA10324; genus JAJAYG01. The sequence continues at coordinate 10,957 of JBKJNS010000479.1, forward strand.
TTTGTGCGGCACCTGCATCAACTTGAGTAAGATGTATGTAATAACGTGCTTTTAGTGCGTGCGCAAACGATATCCATGAAGCAACATCACCCCCAAAAACAAAATCATTTGCATCGGGCGTATCAAAATCATCACCTGGTTCATCTGTCATTTCTGTTATAGCATCATCAAGCAACTGTTGAATGTGACCGTAAATTGCTTCCTGACTTTCATAGCCAGGTGTAAGGTTTAAATTTCCCTTAAATGCCTCTGAATATGGAACATCTCCCCATAAATCAGTTGTCATTCCCAATGAATAAGCCATCATAACTTTTGCAATACCATCATAAATTGAATAAGCACCCGGGCTTGCTGCTTCAACATCCATAATTGCTTTAAAGTTTTCCATCGTTCCTGCATACATGTTATTCCAAAGATTATTAAAATCTTCCTCTGTGAAAACATAATTGTTGTAGCCAAAGAACTGACGGGATGCACCTGTGATATACTGAGTCATCATGCTGGTATATCTTGATACATCACCACCTTGTGCATAGGCTAAATTACCTTGAGCACCTGGCAATAAAACACGGGCACTTACTTCTGTTGGAGAATTGGGATTGTCATTTACCCCATCTAAAAACCCTTTTTTACAGGATTGGCTAGTAATCATCAAGATCACGATTGCCATTAAACTTATTAATTTTATCTGTTTCATCGTTTAATATTTTTATTGAGTTAACAAATTTATAAAGTTAATTTTAAACTAACACCGTAACTGCGGGTGCCAGGCATATTAAAATAATCCATTCCCTGACTATTATTTGCACCAGTCAAACTTGTTTCAGGATCAACACCTGTATAATCTGTGTTCAACCACAAGTTACGACCAATAAAAGAAATATCAAGTCCGTAGATTGGCGTTTTTGAAAGCGCTTTTGGATTAATTGAATAGGTAATTGAGAGTTCTTTCAATTTAATGTATGATCCATCTTCTATGAATTGTTCTGCAGGACCATTAAAACCACTTCCCAAACCTTGATACCAAGTTTGATCCAGCAGGGCATAAGTAGCGTTTGGTGCTTCGGTAACAATATTTCCATCAGCATCTGTGGTGTAATTGTAGCCTTGAAAAATTGTAGAATCACCGCGATTTGAGGTAAGGTCTGATCTGCCAAAAAAGGTTAAAGCTCCTTTTGTGCCATTCCAGATATCACCACCCTGGCGAATATCAAGTAAGGCGTAAACCGAAATTCCTTTCCATGAAATTGTACTACTTAAGCCCGCAATCCAATCAGGGTTAATATCACCAATAACACCAACCTGATCATCTTGGACAGGATACCCGGCATCATCAATCAAAATATTTCCATCTCCATCACGCAACCAGCGACCACCGTAAATAGATCCATACTGCTCACCTACAACTGCATAAATTGCTGATCCTTCAAAGCCACCTAAAAATAAAACATCAACTCCATTAGCAAGAGATAATACTTCAGATTTGTTCTTGCTCCAATTTAAACCAATATCCCATCTCCAATCTTTTGTTTTAACCGGGGTAAGGTTTAAAGCAACTTCCCATCCTTTATTTTCAATTGATCCGGTGTTAAGAAATTGTTGCTGGAAACCTGTAGATCCTGCAATTGGTGCCGGAACAATTTGATCGGTTGATTTTGAATCATAGTATGTAACATCTAATCCTATTCTGTTATTTAAAAAACGTAAGTCGACTCCAACTTCCCATGATGTAACCTGTTCAGGTTTTAAATTGGGGTTCCCCAGTGTAGCTGATGTGCTATAGGCTGTGATAGAGATGGAACTTCAACCACAGCCTATAGCAC
>JBKJNS010000499.1:0-10680 GCA_046593455.1 Chitinophagales bacterium
CAAGCACTCCACGGTGATCCTGAATTGTAAAGTATATAAGGTCCAAAGGTTATTGATGGGGCAATTAAATTCGCAGCCATGTAAACATTCCCAAAAATATCAGCTTCTAAATCTGAACCCTCTGCATCACCTCCACTTTTTGCCCATAACCAGTCAGATGTTTGTGCTGATAAAGAAAAGCTACCGAATACGAATATTGCAAACATGTAATTTTTTATTTTCATAGCTAAGTATTTTTGTTGTTTATCTCACTCACCAAAAGTAATCAAAGTCATAGAATTCATTCTATTAAAATCACAAGGAAAAAATAAGGCATGATATAGCATAAATCAACTCTAAAAAAATGATTATAATTATTAGAAAATAAAGAAATTGTCTTTATAGCTCTGCAATAACCAACTCAATCTTCTCAAACCCCTTCATCACTTCAAACACCACAATTTTATTATGCTTCACTTTCTTCGCGGTCTTTATTTCCTTTCCATCAACAAAAATTTTAGAAACAGAAAATGGGATACCGTAAATTTTTATTCTGTAGTTTTCATAACGCGGTGTAAACATGCCATCTGTATTTTGGCTGATCACAAAAGTTTTTTCTGTGCCTTGCGTTTCAAATTTTTTCTCCGAATAAATTTCCTGCTCATAGCCAAAAGTATCGCCATTGTCTTCAAATAAAAATGAATTTACAACGTATGGAGCAAAATAAACGTTGAGAAGCATCACATCAATTTCGTGTTCATCAACATATTGCATTACCGGTGCTTCGGGAATTACAGCTCCTGCTTTTACAAAAATCGGCATTGATTCCAGAGGTGAATCTATGTAGTGAGTTTGATTGCCTTGGTACACTTGAAAATTCCAGAAGTTATACCACAACCCTTTTGGTAGATAAACTTCGCGTGAAGTTGCACCATGTTCCAAAATTGGTGCAACTAATAATTTATCTCCGAAAATAAATTGATCATCGCGCGAAAAATTTTCTGTTACCTCTTGCTCCATCATTGCAATAGAGCGAAGCATTGGAAAATTGTAACGGCTGTTTTCCCAAAAAACAGAGTAGATGTATGGAATTAGTTTGTACCTGAGTTCAATAAATATTTTTACAATCTCCTCATATTTTTTTCCAAAAGTCCATGGTTCACGTTCTCTTGTATCGCCTGCACTGTGCACCCGCATAAATGGTGAGAACACACCAAACTGTATCCATCTTGTATAAAGTTCTCCATCGGGTTCGCCGGTAAATCCACCAATATCTGATCCAGCAAATGAAACCCCCGACATGCTTAACCGTTGCATCATTTGAACAGCCAATTTCAAATGATCCCATGTTGCATGGTTGTCGCCTGTCCAAGTTGATGAATACCGTTGCATACCTGCATAGCCCGAACGCGTAATCGTGAATGGTCTTTTATTCTTCATCAGTTTTTTTAATCCGTCGTAAGTTGCACGCACCATTTGCATTCCATATACATTGTGTGCTTTGCGATGCGAGCCGCGAAAGCCATCGTAGTTATGGCGAACATCTAACGGAAATGTTCCGAGGCCAAAAACTGCGGGCTCATTCATATCAGTCCAAATACCTGCAACACCTTGCGCAACTAATTCTTTAAATAATGTGCCCCACCATTCGCGAACTTTCGGATTGGTGAAATCGGGAAACTGACAGCGGCCCGGCCATACATTGCCTTCCATAAAATAATCATCACTTCTCCGGCAGAAATATTTATTTTCTTTTCCTTCTTTAAAAACCCAGTAGTTATCATCCATCTTTATTCCGGGGTCAATAATGGCAACCACTTTAAATCCGGTTTGCATTAAATCATCAATTAATTTTTTTGGGTTAGGAAAATATTTTTTGTTCCATGTAAAGCACCGGTAGCCATCCATGTAGTCTATATCGAAGTGAATTACATCGCAGGGAATTTTTTTATCGCGAAATGTTTTGGTAAGCTCTTTAACTTTCTTCTCGGGGAAATATCCCCACCGCGACATTTGAAAACCTAATGCCCACTTAGGTGGCATGGGATGCGAGCCGGTGAGTTCGCAATAACGTTTAACCACATCCATCATGTGCGGTCCATGAATGTAGTAGTACTGCATCTCGCCGCCATCGCCCCAAAAACTTATTTGATCTTTTTTTTCTTTACCAAAATCAAAAAAAGTTTTAAAGGTGTTGTCGAAAAATATTCCATAACTTTTGTTGTTGTGGATGCCGATGTAAAAAGGAATATTTTTATAGAGAGGATCAGTTTCCCTATGAAAATTGTAAGCATCGGTTCCCCATGTTTGAACACGCTTGCCGAGCAAATCAAGATCCATTGGCTTATCACCCAAACCAAAAAAATGTTCACCCGTCTGATATTTTTTTGTTGCATAAACATAATAGCCGCCAAATTCTGCATGTTCTTCCCAATGCATTGGCGCATGATCTTCATTGATCACATTCTCATCCAAATCAACAAAGGCAATTCTGAAATCAACTTTGTAAATTCTACATGCAACCGTATTTGTTGAAATGGAATAATATTCTGCTGTTGTTGTTGCATCAATTCTGGTTACGTGCAAAGGCTTATCTGCAAGTGCATAACTAAACTCATCAAGAAACTGCGACAGCGGTGCAACACGTACTCTTATAATTTCATCACTTACAACCTTTACCTCCACTTCACTCACGCCATCTGAAAAATAAAACCTGTTCCCTTTAGGAATCATTTGTTTTACCTCTCTCAAATATTGTTTTGTAATTGGTTCAAGAACATTCAATGGTACATCAGTATGTTGAATTTCATCAACAAAATTCAGGTCTTCATTTTCAATAATCATCTCGATCAGGTTCTCTTTAAAACTTTCTTCTGTTCTTATTATTTCATCTGGGTGCATAGGGTTCAATGATAAAACATTTTCAAAAATCTTAACGAATAAATGTGACAAAGTTTTTAACGGAACGTTCTTCTCTTCTCTGTTTTCAATTAACCCTTCTTTAACCTTAATTTGCTGCAACCATTCAATCGGAGTAACAATTAGTTGTATTTTTGTATTAATAAATTTTCATTGAAACAATCATTCTCCTTATTATTAAGTGCACTGCTGCTTATTTCTACAATAGGTTTTACATTCAATGTGCAAACCTGTCTGATGAGCAATCAATCAAAGATCACTTTGCAAGCTTCCAATGATTGTTGCGCAAGCAGTACCATGCCTAAGGGTTGTTGCAAAAATGAATCGCGCACAATTAAGCTTGCGGTTGACTACACATCTACTTCAGTTTCTCAACTTCCTTCACTCACCCAACATTTTATTTCAATCCTTTTTAGTGAATCAGAAAATTTATTTGCAGGTAATCAAATCGCTGCTGGATTGAATGTTTGTAATCCTCATGGTCCGCCGGGTTCACCGCCTCAAGGATATTATATTCTGTTTCGCACTATCCTCATTTGATCTTCTTCTTTAGCACTGTGATTTTTCTTTAAAGAATAATCACAGTGTTGAACACTGCGCACTTTAATCAAGCGCTAATTTCGGTTGTGTTCAACAATTTTATTGCAATTATCAATGCTTATTTTTTTATTCAGTAAGAGTGAAAAAAATTAGTTAGGAAAACAAATCATCATGATAGAAAAAATTATTTCACTCGCATTGCGAAACAGAATGATCGTTCTGTTGTGTGCGGGATTATTACTTGTCTTCGGCTTTTTTGCAATACAGAAAAACCCGATTGATGCTATCCCCGATCTATCGGAAAATCAAGTAATTGTTTTTACTGAATGGATGGGGCGAGCACCACAAGTAATCGAAGATCAAATCACTTATCCTCTTGTAACAAACCTGCAAGGAATTCCGCAGGTAAAAAACATTCGTGCAACATCTATGTTCGGGATGAGTTTCGTTTACATTATCTTCAATGATGATGTAGATATTTATTGGGCACGTTCAAGAGTTCTTGAAAGATTGAATTATGCGCAGCGCCTGCTTCCTGAAAATGTTACCCCAACTCTTGGCCCCGATGGAACCGGCGTAGGTCACGTGCTCTGGTATACACTTGATGCAAAAGGAATTGATTTAGGTGAGCAGCGTGCACTGCAGGATTGGTACATAAAGTTTGCATTGCAAACAGTACCGGGTGTGAGTGAAGTTGCTTCCTTCGGTGGTTTCGAAAAGCAATATCAAATTACCATAGACCCCAATAAACTTCAGTACTACCACATCATGCTCGGTGATGTTTTGAAAGCAGTAGCATTAAATAACAATGATGTTGGAGGAAGAAAATTTGAGATAAATGATATGAGTTTTATTATTCGCGGTTTAGGATATGTAAAAAATATTCGTGATGTAGAAAACATTCCAATCGGTAGTGATCAATCAATTTCTATTAAAATAAAAGATGTTGCAACTGTGCAAATGGGAGGCGATTTGCGCCTCGGAATTTTTGACGAAAATGGTGAAGGAGAAGCAGTAGGCGGAATTGTGGTAATGCGTTACAATGAGAATGCCGATAAGGTGATACACGATGTAAAAGCTAAAATGCTTGAGGTAGAAAAAGGATTGCCTGCCGGAGTAACATTCAAATTCGCATACGATAGAAGTACTTTGATTGAGGCTGCAATCGGCTCAGTTAAAAAAACTTTGATAGAAGTAATGATCATTGTTTGTGCAGTCGTTTTACTTTTTCTTTTCAACTGGCGCAGTGCTTTTAGCATCATTATTCAAATACCAATAACAGTTGCAGCAAGTTTTATTCTGCTCAATGCATTCGGCTTTTCATCCAACATAATGTCACTCACCGGAATAGCTCTTGCCATTGGTGTAATCGTTGACAATGGAATTATTATGGTCGAGAATTCTTACCGGCATCTTGCAGAACATTCGCAGGGAAATAAAATTGACAATGAAACACGATTGCAAATTATTGAGCGCGCATGCAAACAGGTATCGCGGGGAGTATTTTTTTCTACGCTCATTATTGTGATTTCATTTCTGCCTGTATTTCTTCTTACGGGGCAGGAAGGAAAACTTTTTCATCCGCTTGCTTACACAAAAACTTTCATACTTGCTATTGATGCAATTTTAGTAATCACACTTGCACCGGTTTTAATTTCATTTTTTTTGAAAGGAAAATTTAAACCCGAGAACAAAAATCCAATTACAAGAACGCTGGAAAAAGTTTACACTCCTATTATCGAGTGGTGTATGACTTGGAGAAAAACTACCATCGGCATCAACCTCATTGCCTTACTTATTTCCATTCCAATTATTATGAAAATGGGAACTGAATTTATGCCGCCGCTTGATGAAGGCGCTATTCTTTTTATGCCGGTAACGTTACCCGATGTTTCGAATGCAGAAGTAAAAAGAATTCTTCAGGTGCAGGATAAAATAATTAAATCGGTTCCTGAAGTAAAAAATGTTTTAGGCAAAGCCGGCAGAGCAAATACGGCAACCGACAACTCCCCCATCAGTATGATTGAAACAATCATTGAACTGAAACCAAAACAAGAATGGAGAGCAGGAATTTCAAAAGATGACATCATCAATGAATTGAATTCCAAATTACAAATTCCGGGAGTAATCAATGGATTCACGCAACCCATCATCAATCGAATCAACATGCTTTCAACTGGAATAAGAACTGATGTTGGCGTAAAAGTTTTTGGTCAAAACCTCGACTCCATTCAAGTGCTTGCGCAAAAAATTAAAACTGCGCTTGAAGGAACTGTTGGTATAAAAGATATTTATGTTGATCCCATCACCGGCGGAAAATATCTCGATATCAAAATCAATAAAGATGAAATTGGCCGCTACGGTTTAAGTGTTGATGATGTAAACATGGTGATTGAATCGGCACTCGGTGGAACTAAACTCACCACCACCATTGAAGGCCGCCAGCGCTTTAGTGTGAATGCACGCTTCGCACAAGATTATCGCAGCAGCATTGACGACATCAAACGATTACAAATTCAAACACCAAAATATGGCTCTATTCCTCTTTCATCTATTGCCGAAATAAATCTTACTGAGGGGCCAGCGATGATCAACTCAGAAAATGCACTGCTGCGTGGAACAGTTTTGTTTAATGTGCGTGATCGCGATATGGGCAGCACGGTAAAAGAAGCACAAGCGAAACTGAATTCGATGATGCAGAAAATGCCGAAAGGATATTTTATTGAATGGAGCGGGCAATGGGAAAATGAAATTCGTGCAACACAAACTTTGAAAATGATTTTGCCTCTGGTTCTGCTGTTGATTTTTCTTTTACTCTACTTCGCCTTCAAATCAATTCGCGAAGCATTCTTTCAACTCATCACACTTCCGTTTGCACTCATCGGTGGTGTGTTCATGATTTATTTCTACCAGGTAAATCTTTCTGTTGCTGTAGCTGTAGGTTTTATTGCGCTGTTTGGTATTGCAGTTGAAACCGGAATTGTGATGGTAATTTATTTGAATGATGCAATGCAACAATTAGTTGCAGCAAAAGGAAATTCACGAGACACCATTTCAAAAGCCGATCTGCGCGAATATGTAATACATGGTGCTGCAAAAAGATTACGCCCGAAGTTGATGACTGTTTCTGTTGCACTCTTCGGTTTAATTCCTGTACTGTGGTCACATGGTGTTGGAAGTGATGTAATGAAACCAATTGTGTTGCCAATGATTGGCGGCGTAATCACCTCCTCCACTTTTATACTTCTTGTAACTCCTCTCATCTTTTTAATGATCAAAGAATATGAACTCAAAAAATTTGGAAAAATCGATGTGCCTGAAATCAAACATTAAACTTCTGCTCACAATCGCTATTGCGATTATGAGTACACATGTGCAAGCGCAAACACTTTCGCTGCAAAATGTTTTAGATGCAGTGGAACAAAACAATCCGCTGCTTGCATCTTACCGATTCAAGATTGAATCGGCAAATACACTTGCCTCCGGTGCAAGGTCATGGATGCCTCCAAAAGCAGGGATTGGACCTTACGCAGTTCCCTATGACCTTGCGGCGAATGAGGGTTCTGTTTTATTTTTTTTGGAACAGGATATTCCTAATCCGGGAAAGTTAAAAGCGAAACAAAATTATTTATCATCTCTTTCTGCAATTGACAGCAGTGAAAGATCTTCAGTAAAAAATGAATTGTTTACCGAGGCAAAGAATGCATATACCGATCGTTTTATTGCTGAGAAGAAATTAATTGTAATCAATGAGCAAATTGATCTTCTGAATCTGTTAATCAAAACTTCAATTGTTGAATACACCTACAATCAAAGTGATCTTCCTACAATTTACAAAGCACAGGCGCGTGCATCAACACTTGAAGCAATGCGCACACATGAAAGCAGTGCTGTTAAGGAAGCAACAATAAAATTGAATTCACTCATGAATCTTTATTCTTCAAATGAATTCATGATTGACAGCGTGCTTCCTTTCCATGATTACAAACTTGCTGATCTCGATACTTCAATCTTATTTGTTACAATGAACAATAGCGACATTTCCAAAATCAATCACCGCATTAATTCTCTCCAACTCAACAATGCTTTTACGCTATCATCATCAAAACCTGATTTTAATATTCGGTATGAGCATTACGATATGTTTGGCACCACCAATACTTTTTCGCTCGTGGGTGCTGTTACAATTCCAATTGCACCGTGGGCATCCAAAGGTTATAAAAGCCAGGCGGCTTCAACAGCAAAGGAAATAGATGCAATGAATTATGAAAAGAAAAACAGCATTAACGCAGCACGTTCAAAAATTGAGCAAACGCTTTTACACACCCTTGCTGAATACCAGGAAGTGAAACATTATTCTCAGGAAGTAATTCCTGCGTACAATAAAGCATACCATGCATCATTAATCGCTTACAAAGAAAATACAAGTGCACTTGCTTTTACATTAATGGCATGGGATGATTTAATAGAAGCAAAAACAGAATACATCTATCATTTAAATCAAGCTTACAAATCTGAAATCGAATATGAAAACGCAATTGAAAAAAAATAAGCTAATGAAAACGAACACAGATCATTTAAATAATTTGATCAAAGCATTTCTTTTCATTATCTCAACTGCAATAATTTTTTCCTGCAACCAAAATGATATTAAGACCGAAACAAAGAATACTGCTGACACTTTCTACACCTGCACTATGGATCCGCAGGTTCATGAAGCTCATCCCGGTGACTGCCCTATCTGTGGAATGCCGATGGTTCCGGCAATTGATTCTGCTTCTGATAAAAATTTTTACACCTGTTCAATGGATCCACAGGTGCATGAAGACCATCCCGGTGACTGCCCTATCTGCGGAATGCCAATGATTCCGGCAATTAATTCTGCAGCTGATATTCCCTTTTACACCTGTTCAATGGATCCACAAGTGCATGAAGACCATGCCGGTGATTGTCCTGTTTGTGGAATGCCGATGATTCCTGGAATTGACAATTCAAAAAACAACGAATCCATTTTGATAAGTGACAGTTTAGTACCGGTAGATAAGCAGAAAATTATTTCTTCACTCACCACTATTCACCCCGAACAGAAAACAATTCAGCAGTATGTGATTGCCGAAGGAGTGATTGTGTATGACACAAGAGAAGAAAAAAATATTTCATCACGCTACAGCGGACGGATAGAAAAACTCTATGTAAAATATATGTACCAACCGATAAAAAAAGGTGATTTGCTTTTTGAAATATACAGCCCCGAAATAGTAACCGCGCAACAGGAATATATTTTCCTTCTGATCAATGATGCTTCAAATGTTACAATGATTGCCGCAGCTGAGAATAAATTATTACTCTCAGGCATGTTGAAAGAACAAATTGCCGCAGTGGCAAAAACAAAACAGCCACTTTATAAACTTCCTGTATACAGCCCTTATCAAGGGCACATACATCAAACAATGAGCAGTGGTCAAATGAGCATTACAGGCAATGATGAGATTTCATTAAAAGAAGGAATGTATGTAACAAAAGGGCAAACAATTTTTAATCTCCTCGATCCTCACGAAGTTTTGGCATCGATCAAGATTGCAGAGATTGATGCATCAAAAATAAAATTGCATCAAAAGGTACAACTAACAATTGAGGGAAACAGTGAGGAACACCAAGGTGAGATTAATTTTATAGAACCATTTTTTCAGACAAACTCAAAAACTATTTCAGCCCGGGTTTACTTAATGAATGAAAAGCATGATCTTAAAGTAGGCATGTTTGTGAATGCTACAGTTACAGCAGGGAATGTATCGGGTTTATGGATTCCAAAAAGTGCGATGCTTGATTTGGGAAATGAAAAAATTGTTTGGCTTAAAAAAGATAGAACATTTGAAGCACATGTAATCAAACCAGGAATTCACTCGGGAGATTTTATTCAAGTAATTGAAGGGCTAAATGATTCAGATGAGATTGCATCGAATGCACAATACATTGCAGACAGTGAAAGCTTGGTAAAGAGATGATAAGAATTAAGAATTAAGAATTAGGAATTAGGAATTGGGAATTAGGAATAAGGAATTAGAAAGTAGAAATCAGAAATTAGAAAGCCCAGAAGGGCGACAGTCAATTAGACAGAAATCAGAACAGTTTTTTGTGAGATGAAAATAAATTCAATCATAATAAATTCAAAAATCAAAATCAGTTTATAAAATGAAAAAGTATTTGATATTGCTCATTACCTCTTTTGCTTTGCTTATTGTTTCATGTAAACAAACAGGGAAAACTATTGCAGAAACAGAAACTTACACCTGCTCCATGGATCCACAGGTGATTGAACACCAGCCGGGGAAATGCCCTATTTGCCACATGGACCTAATTAAAGTAACAGGTTTAGGAAACAAAGATGGCATCATAAAACTAAGTGATCAACAGATTGAACTTGGTAATATCAAAACCGAAATCGCAACAATTCAATTTATCAGTACTGAAAAAACATTGCCTGCAGTGGTGGCATTCAATCAGCATTTGAGCAGCACGGTTACCTCCCGGATTGAAGGAAGAATTGAAAAGCTTTATTATAAAACTATTGGCGATAAAATAGAAAAAGGAGCTCCGGTTTTTCAAATTTATAGTGAGCAATTGATGCGTGATGAACAAAATTTACTTCTTGCAATTCAGCAAGAAAAAAATAACACATCCACCACCATTGAGAAATCACAAATTATAGAAGCCGCAAAACAAAAATTAATTTTATGGGGAATGAATCGCGATCAGATTTTTGAGTTGCAGCGAAAGGGAGTTCCTGAAAGTGTACTTACTGTCTATAGTGAAGTAACAGGAGTAGTAACCGACATTGGAATTAAAGAAGGCGACTATGTGATGGAAGGAAGTACCGTTTATAAAGTTGCTGACCTAACTACTGTTTGGGTTGAAGCACAACTCTATGCTGATGAGGCAACAACTTTATCTTCAAATGAAATTGCAGAAGTTACATTTCCTTTCTTCCCCGAAAAAATTCTTAGAAGTAAAATCTCTTTTGCCTATCCCGAATTGATGAATGAATCAAAGCTGATAATTGCACGCATTGAAATTTCCAATTCAGCTTTTGAATTCAAGCCCGGCATGCAAGCATACATTACGCTAAAGGGCAACGAAAGAAAAACGCTGGCAGTAACTTCATCTTCCATCATTCACGGATCAAATGGCCTTATTATTTGGGTAAAAAAAAGTGATGGCTCATTTGAGCCACGCATGGTTACA
>JBKJNS010000508.1:0-3214 GCA_046593455.1 Chitinophagales bacterium
GTTCTAATTTTGCTTTTGCTTTGGTTGCTTTGATCAGCTTGATAAATTCGGGAGTGGTTGACATATATTTTTTGAGGTGGGCGAAGATAGAGGGATTGAATTCAAAAAATTTTAAAATTCAAAACTCAAAATTTAAGTTTTATTTCCCCCTAATTTCCATCCACCGAGCTGCATACTTACCAATGATGTCGAATTCAATATTCACTTCATCATTTTTTTTTAATGAATGAAAAGTGGTGTGCTCATAAGTGTATGGAATAATTGCAACTGAGAATTTTTTCTTCGAAGGTTTTATCACTGTTAAACTCACTCCATTGATGCAGACCGACCCTTTGTCAACAAGCATTGCGGCATATTTTGAGCGGTAACGAAAAGTAAAAATCCAACTGCCGTTTTTGTTTTCAATTTTCTTACAAACAGCAATATCATCAACATGCCCTTGCACAATATGACCATCCAATCGCTGATTGGCTAACAGCGCACGCTCCAGATTTATTTCAGTTCCCATACTCCAATTACCAATTGCAGATCTCAACAATGTTTCCTCTACTGCAATTACCTGATGCCTGTTTCCTTCAACCCCAATAACAGTTAAGCAGACACCATTGTGAGAAATGCTTTCATCAATTTTTAATTCAGAAGATATTGGAGATTCAATAACAAAAAGACAGTTACCTCCATCTGGTTTAAAGGAAATTACTTTTCCTGTGGTTTCAATTATTCCGGTGAACATGGTGAATGGTGAATCGTGAATCGTGAATGGTGAATAGTGAATAGTGAAAATATTTTTATCGGAAGAGATGAATATATCCGCTCAAAGTAGGCATTGCTATTTGTTGGCCTGAGTAAACATCACAAACATAATAGTAAGTTGATTCGGGAGAATCTTTACCACTCTGCTGATTTTTTCCATCCCAACCAATCATTGGATCGGTTGATTCAAAAACAAGATCGCCCCATTGGCTGAATATTTTTATATCAATGCGATCTACAAATTGTATTGGTAAAAACGGATGGTACGTATCATTGTGTCCGTCGCCATTTGGTGTAAACACATTCGGTAAAACATAGATGGGGCAATTCTCAACACATACAATATTAGATGGGCCGCTAACATTCAAATTAGAATCTTGTACAGTGAGGTAATAGCAGCCGGCAATGTTATTATTCAATTGATGCAGGTAAGTATTTGAAGTAAGATTGGTTACTGAATCAATCAACTGATATGGAGCATTAGCACTTGAAGTAAAGTAGATGTAATACTTGAGCACATCGGCAGCGCATGATACATCGGCATAAGACCAAATTAATTCATTCACAAAACCTTCCTGAGCAAAGTCGGTTGTGTTACAAAGATTTTTTACTTCAAGAAAAGGAGTACATGGTGCAACTGAATCAATAGGGACATCGCATTTCTCTTGCGAGAAATTGATGATAGGATCAACAAAACCAGGCGCAGAATAACTTCCAACACTTTTAATTACATAACACTGCTGAACAAGATTTACCAAACCGGCATCAACATAACTATTCACTAATGAAACACCGATGGAATCAAACACGCCGATAGAGTTTTTTCTGTAGACCACATAATAATCATTTGTCCATGGCACCACAACTTTCCACGTTAGTGAAATATTTTTATCACTGCCTTTTGTAGTTATAAATATACTGGAGGCAACATCTGTTTCTCCCACATAAGTTCCGTTAGAAAAGAAGGTAAGTTTGTAGGAGTAAGCATTGTCCTGCGTGTTCAATCCATCATCATTAATAAAAGTATCAACCAAAGCCGTAAACGAATTTGATTCAATAGAATCAATGCGCAACATAGCGCCTCCTGGAAATCCTGTTGAGCGATAGATCACATACTTATAAGGGCCGGGATGTTGAAGCGTATCCAAATCAATTGCACTGGGCTTCGACCATGCCACAAACATTTTTCCGGTACTTGCATTTGTTTCTGTTACACTCACATTCGTAATCACCGGAACTGTTTTCGCTAACTGCGCACACGACTCATTTGATGGCAAACTATTTACATTGTTATAATAGATGGGAATGTTTTGTGAAAGCGCCTTATCAGCAAATTCAGCAAGCACGCGATAACAGTATTGTTTTCCCAGGTCAACATTTTGATCGAGGTATTGATATTCTAAAATGCGTTCAGCAATTTTTGTATATCCTTTTCCATCAAGTCCGGTTTCACAAGTGTCATTTGCAAAAGGATTGTTTTCTTCTTTTCTCCAAACAGAGAACCCGATAAAATTTTCTGTGGTGTAGCAGGTGTAAGGATCCTTCCATGAAACCTGAATATTATTTCCCGCAGAAACAGCTAACACATCTTCGGGAGCTGGCGCCACAACTGTAATCAACCAGTTTTTTAAATCAACAAGTGGTGTTACATAACTGTCTTCAGCTTTAAAAATTACCTGATAAAATTGCAACCGCACGTGATCGCAACTGGTGTTCCATGTAAAAGTTCCATTCACATTATTTACTCCTGATGAAGAAGTAAAAGTTGCAGGATTTGTTGCAACTTCATAAGGGCCACCATTTGAAGTGAGTTTTACTGTTTGATTTAAGTTTGGATCTGAAGCAGAAACTTTAAGAACCAATATAGTTCCGGCAACAACACAGGTATCACGTATTTCTGCTATCACAGGCGGAAGATTATCGGTGCTGTCAACAATTACTTCCATATCGCGCACCATGGTACCAATACAGGTTCCGCTTCGGTATTCCCGAATAAGAATTGCAAAATTGTAAGTGCCGGTAAACACCGGTGTTGACCAAACAACTTCACCGGTTTCACCATTGATGGTAAATGTATTTTCGGGTGGTGTACCAATTACTTTATTTGGATCAACATAATTTGTTACTGGAAATAAAGCGGATTTACGCGGTGTAATAAATTCGAATGAGAGTGAATCGCCATCTGGATCATAAGCATTTGGGTTATGAATGTAGGTGATGAAAGTATTTCCAAAATCAATTGGCGGGTTTAAAAGAATGGGAGAACTATTGTAACCAAAAAAAGCAGGGTCAAATATTTGCAGTGAGTCTTCAATATAAAATGGTTCATCAACACTGTTTCCTTCATTTATATTTTTTATTCCTGCAATTCTATTCGGGTCGGCCATGGAGATTACAAAAGTTCCGAGGCCGGGATATGCATGTGTACCTGTGTATTCATTTTTCTTTATATCGTTTCCAA
>JBKJNS010000159.1:0-7699 GCA_046593455.1 Chitinophagales bacterium
GAAATAGTGAATGAATTTTTGATGAGTACAGGTTACTTGAAAGGAGCACACTCAACAACATGTGAAACCTATAATAAAATATTAAGATTAAAGCCTGCATGGTTTGCACTGGTAAAAAATTGAATGGTTCATTTAAATATAATAATGTTTTTACCTTTGAAAATTATTAATATAAATTAAACCGCGCTATGAAAAAAATACTTTTGTCAATTTTATTAAGTGCAATTGCATTTACATTTTATGCAGCGGCGCAGAAAAGTTACATGGCATCATCAGGAGAATCAATATTTTCTTATGGAAGTGTTGAAACCTCTACTACAGATTTAACTCCTGTAATAAGATGGTCGCCTGTTTTCAATTTCGGTCAGCATTTACATTATGATTTTTCCAAACGTGCCGGTATTTACACCGGACTTAATCTTCGCAACGTTGGTTTGATCAGTAATGTTAAATACCAATTTACCGATGCAAACGGAATTAATTTAACAAGGGAAATAAAAATCAAAGAGCGATCTTATTCATTGGGACTTCCTTTGGCTTTGAAAGTAGGGAATGTAGATGGAGGAACTTATTTCGCGGCGGGAGCAGAAGCGGAAATTATGTTTGCTTATAAGCGAAAAATAAAGGACAATGGGAATAAGTATAAATATAGTAATTGGTTCGATGATAAGATTAATATTTTCAACCCTTCTGTTTTTGCCGAACTGCATACCACTCATGGTGGTTACATCAGAATCAAATACTATTTAATGGATTTTCTGAATTATCAGGGTATCTATGATGCTGGTTATGTAATTCCCGATTACGGTTCCGGAAGCCCATTATGGTACATTTCTATTGGTACTGAAACATTCCGTAAAGATTTAAGCAAAAAGACAGCAACCGATGCAGCAACAAAATCTGCATACTTTAAAAGTAAAGAGAAGAACAGCAATGATAATTTTGGAATTGTAAGCAACTAATTCATTTCAATAAAAAATTTGAAAGGTCAATTCAGTACAATGAATTGACTTTTTTAATTAGCCCCATTCAACAATGAATAATAAAAAAATTACGATTGGTATAACTGATTGCGGAGAGAAGTTTAGAAACTACAATGGATGGATTCGATCAGTGAATCCCGAAATTGAAGTTGTAAAACTTTCGTACGAGGCAAACAATGCAAAAGTTGTTTGCGAGTGCGATGGAATTGTTCTGAGCGGTGGTCACGATGTGCATCCAAAATTTTATGGAAAACAAGATTACTATCCATTGCTCAATCAAAATAATATAGATGAAAAGCGAGATCTGTTTGAATTAAATGTGATTGAGCAAACACAACAGAACAATAAACCCATGCTTGGAATTTGCCGCGGCTTGCAGATTGCAAATGTTTTTTTTGGCGGCACACTTATACGGGATATTCCATCACATTTGAAGATAAATTGGCATGACAGGGGAGAAGATGAAAATGATTCGCACCATCACATTCATGTTAAATCCGGGTCATTACTATTCGATATTTCGGGGAAAGAAGAAGGCGAAGTAAACTCTGCGCACCATCAATCAGCCGATAAAATTGCAGATGGACTTATCTCAAATTCTAATTGTAAAGAAGGAGTTATTGAAGGACTTGAATGGAAAGATGACATTGGCAAACCTCCGCTACTACTTGTTCAGTGGCATCCTGAAAGAATGATGAATCAAGAAAGTGGTTTTGCAAAAAGCATTCGTGATTATTTTTTGAAGGAAGCGGGGAATAGAAAATAGTGGTGTGAAGAAATTTATGTTGATGAAGTGTTCTATTTTCTATTTTCCATTTTCTTAATTATACCCGTGGTAGAAAAATTTTCAAGCAAGGGAATAATTTCAACCCTGCCGCCATTTGAATCCATAACATCTTTTCCAACAACTTCTTCGGGTTTATAATCTCCACCTTTAACAATTATATCGGGCTGCAATTGTTTAATTATTTCGAGTGGAGTTTCCTCGCCAAATAAAATTACTGCATCAACCGCTTCGAGTGAAGCAATAATAATGGCTCTCGAATTTTCATCTTGTACAGGCCTTCCTGGTTTTATATCTCTAACCGATGAATCTGTATTTACACCAACAATTAAAATGTCGCCTAAAGACTTCGCTTCATGAATCACATGCAAATGACCGGGATGCAAAAGATCAAAACAGCCATTGGTGAAAACAATTTTTTTTGATCCATGAATTCGCCATACAGCAATCATGCGCTTGAGGTTATCAATTGTCATGATTTTATTTTGCATTACTGAAGCAATGCTTACAGTTGGGTTTGGGACTTTTGACAAGTAATTAATTTTTTATTTCAACTATTCTTTTTCTGTTGATGATCGGTAACATGATTAATGAAATTAAACCTAAACTTAACATTGCAAAAACTTGAGTGGCATGAGATAGAATTGCATATGCAAGACCGTTCTCTTCAGAAATGCCGAACAAAATTAAAGTTTGTGTTACAAAGAAATGATAAGATCCCACACCACCCTGAACCGGCGCTGCCCATCCAAAGCCGCCGAAAACCATAACTGTGAGTGCTGTTATAAAACCGAGTCCGCTAGTTTCTTTCAGACAGAAAAAACATGCGTAAGACATCAGCAAATAAAGAAACCAGATAAGTAAAGAATAGAGAATAAAAAGATTTCGGTTTTCTAAACTGCCAACTGCTTTTATACCAGATACAAAACCCCTGATCATGTATTTAAGTTTGATGAAATATTTTGTTCCCTTAAATCGTGAAAGCAGAAACCAAAAAAGCAATGCAACTATGATAATTGCAACAAAGATTAAAGCATAAAAGAGCGGACCCTGTGAAATAAAATTTTGAAATTTTACCCCCATTGGTTTAAAAACATATTCAATACTAAAGCTGCTCATTTTATCAAACTCGAGAATAATCACTATGCCTAGCAATAAAAAAATAGTGAGCACATCAATGATTCTTTCTACTACAACGGTTCCGATTAATTTATTAATAGGTGTTTTTTCATACCGGTTTAAAATCACACATTTCCACACTTCACCAAGTTTGGGAATAGCCAGGTTCACCATGTAACCAACCATTACTGCACCAAAGCTATTGATAAGTTTTGGCTTATAGCCCAGTGGAAGTATGAGCATGTTCCATCTGAGTGCTCTGAAGATGTTACTGAGAAATCCGAAAAAAAGTGCAAGCACAGCCCAGCTCCAATCGGCATCGCGAAGTTTCGATTTTATTTCTTCAATATTCTGATTTCGCAAAACCATCCAAAACAATAATATCCCAATGCCGAAGAATAAAAGAATCCGTAAAATAGAAAATATTTTTTGCTTCACGTCAGTTAGCTAAGGCGATTGTTTTCATTTGGAAATATAATGGTCGGTTTAAAAGATTTTGCTGCTTCAAAATCAATTGTTGCATAGGAGATAATGATCAAGATATCTCCTTTTACTGCTTTGCGAGCAGCCGCACCATTCAGGCAAATTGTTCCACTTCCGCGCTCGCCTTTAATAACATAGGTCTCTAATCGCTCTCCGTTATTCACGTTTACAACCTGCACTTTTTCATTTTCAATAAGGTTGCAAGCAAGCATTAGATCTTCATCAATTGTAATGCTTCCTACATAATCTATGTTTGCCTCAGTAACGCGGGCTCGGTGAATTTTTGACTTAACTACTTCTATCATCATCATCATTGAGCAAAGGTATGTTGTGAAAAATTAGATTTAATGTTAAAGTAAATCTGTAATATTCTTAATCATCAAACAAAAAGTGAAAAGTCAAGTTCGCTCCATAATAGGAATGCTATGATTGTGCAAGCAAAAAGATCAATTAATTAAAATATTATCCAGCAGTCTTACATCCCCTACAATAACAGCAGTTATACAAACAACTTGTTTTGCTTCATTCCAATCATTTATAAGCTGAAATGAATCTGCATCGCAAAAGTCTAAGTAATCAACTTTTGTTTCAGGTAACGAATTTATTTTTGTTGTTGCCATAACCTTAAGCCGGGCAACCGTAAAGTTTTTTCTGTTTTTTTGAATGAAGAAAAGTTGCTCTGAGATTCCGGCAGCATTTCGAATTTGAGATACGGTTAACCGCTCATTTCGCGAGCTCATTGCAAGCCCATTTTGCTCTCTCACAATCGGGCACACGATTATTTGCGATTTTAAATCAGTAGTGCTCAGCATTTTTTCAACCACTTTTACCTGCTGAAAATCTTTTTGTCCAAGGTAAAGCCTAATAGGGTTAACAATTCTTAAAAGCCTTTCCACAACGTTTGCTACACCATTAAAATGGCCGGGGCGCGATGCCCCTTCCAGAAAGTTTTCTAAAAACCCCAAGTCAAATTTCTTCAAATGACTAATTCCTTTTGGATAGATATCAATAATAGATGGTAAAAAGAGAATATCGCATTCAGCGGATAACAATAATTCAATATCCTTTTCAATTGGCCGTGGGTATTTCACTAGGTCTTTAGGGTCGTTGAATTGAGTTGGGTTTACATAGATACTGCAAACAGTGATCTCATTATCTGATTTTGATTTTGTGATTAAAGAAATGTGCCCTTTATGAAGAGCACCCATAGTTGGCACAAAACCAACTGACTTTTCTCTCAATTTTAAGTATCTAAGATAACCGGTTAAATCTGTGGCGTTCCTGAATAAAATCATCTATAAAATCTTTAAAGGGGGCGCAATATAGAAAAGCTAAACTCCATATCATTTGCAATTTGAATCTAAAGTAGTTTGCAAAATATCCGATTATTTTCTATTATCTTTACACCCTTATAAATAGCGGGATACCGCAACTCTTCGCAAGATTAACAATTCCAAATGGATAAAAAACGAGTTTTAGTAATTACCCAGGAGATGAAACCATACCTGATTCAGAGTGAAATGGCTCGAATCACCAATCAGCTCCCTGTTCACTTACTCAATTCAGGCAATGAGATTAGAGTTCTAATGCCACGGTTTGGCAGTATCAATGAACGCAGGCACCGGCTTCATGAGGTTGTGAGGTTATCAGGAATGAACATTATTATAGATGATGATGATTATCCTTTAATCATTAAAGTAGCCTCACTTCCCGGCGCAAGACTTCAGGTTTATTTTTTAGATAATGAAGATTTTTTCAAACGTAAATTTGATTTTACTGATGAAAAGAAAAAGTTTTATGATGACAATGCAGAGAGAATGATTTTCTTCTGCAAAGGAGCTTTAGAAACTGTAAAAAAATGGGGATGGCCACCCGATATTATTCATTGCCATGGTTGGATGACGAGTCTGATTCCTATGTACATTAAGACCGTTTATAAAAAGGAACCTGTTTTTCATAATGCAAAAGTGGTTTTCTCTGTTTATGATAATCCGTTTGAAGGAACCCTTGCCAAATCTTTTCAAAAAAAGGCTCTCATACACGGCGATATAAAAGACAGCGATTTTGAATATTTCAAAAAAGCAGACTTTACCGGACTCACAAAGGGAGGTATTGCGCATTCAGATGCTGTTATCATCGGCGATACTCAGGTTGATAAAAACATAAAGACCTTTATGAAGACCAAAAAGAAACCTGTTTTAGAGCATGTTAATGGTGACGATTATCTGAAAGTATATTCAGAATTTTATAAGTCATTGATGAAGAAATAAAACCTGAAGACGTTCGTTTTTCAGATCATTATAAAATACCTTTTCGGGTTCATGAAAATTAAGAGCAAGCCGTTTTTCTTAGTAGTTATTATTTTTTCCATTTTCACTGCCTGTAAAAAGGATATATTTTTAGGAACTAATCTTCTTCCTGCATCAGATGATATCGGTGCAGTTTATTCCGATACCTTTTCCTTATTTACAACTACTAAATTAGAAGACTCGGTACTAACAAGTTCTACTGTAAACAATCTTGCCGGCAGTATTAATGATCCGATTTTCGGAAAAAGTTACGCTTCCTTTTTTACACAATTTTCCCTGCTTACTAATGATGTTGACTTTGGATCGCCCGATACTCTTTATATTGATTCAATCGTTCTTACGCTTGGATATGCAGGTTCCTATGGTTACAAGTACGTTCCCCAATCATTTAATGTCTACAGAGTAAATGAAGCGCTAAGCCCGAAGCCAGAAGGAGGCTACTACAATAAGACTTTTGCTTTTGACCCAGAACCTATTGGCAGAAAACAAAATTTTGTTCCAAATTTTACTGATTCAATTCAAGTGGGAGCAATTAAGATTCCGGCTCATATGCGTATTCGATTAAGTGACAGACTCGGCCAGGAACTACTTTCTATTTCGGGTAGTGACTCTTTAGCCAGTGATTCAAATTTCAAAAAGTATTTTAAAGGTATTTATATGTCACCCGATACAATTGCCTCACCTTATGGATCCAGTATTTTGTATTTCAATCTTGAATCTTTGTTGAGTGGAATCCATCTTTATTGGCATACTCCAAATCTTAAATCACTTAGTTATGTGATTCCGGTTGTATCAACAGATGTGAGAACAAATTACTTTAAAACCAATCATAACAATTCTGCTGTTTCTCCTTATTTACAAAGCCAGCTTAGCAGCGATAGTATTGTTTTTCTTCAGGGAATAGGCGGATTAAAAACAAGAGTGTTGATTCCTTCAATCAGTTCGTTAAAAAATGTGGTCATTAATAAGGCAGAAATTATAATCACACAGGTAAATGATGATTTGAGAACAGACAGCATTTTTACAGCGCCTCTGCAGATCGTTTGTGTTACTTCAGATTCCAGTGGCAAAGACATTTCAATACCCGATAACCTTGAAACATTTCCTGAGTTTGGTGGAGCTTCTGTTAAGAAGGTAACCATTGACAGAAAAACTTATGTTGAATATCATTTTAGTATTGCAAATCAAATTCAACAAATTGTTGATGGTGATACTGAGGATAGAGGTTTGTTTCTGATTATGTATCGCAGAGGAGAATTGCCGGATAGGCTGATGATGGGCGGCAGTAACAGAAGTGATTTCAGGAAAATGAAATTCAATTTGATCTACACACCAATAAAATAGTTTCACTTCTTCAATCCCAAAAAATTATGTGCGGAATTGTTGGTTACATCGGGGAAAAGCAAGCATTCCCAATTCTTATTAAAGGGTTGCATAGATTGGAATACCGCGGTTATGATAGTGCAGGTGTTGCTTTGCTCAATGGAGGAATTAAAATTTATAAGAAGGCAGGAAAAGTTGTGGCTCTCGAAGAACACTGTATTGGAAAAGATATTACAGGAACTGTTGGAATTGGTCACACCAGATGGGCAACACATGGAGTTCCAAATGACATCAATGCGCATCCACATTTTTCAGAAAACAAAAAGCTGGCGATTATTCATAATGGCATCATTGAAAATTATGCATCGCTCAAAGAAGAGTTATTACAGCGCGGTCATCACTTTGAATCAGATACAGATACAGAAGTGCTCATTCACTTGATTGAGGATATTGAAAAAAATGAAAATGTTGATTTACCCGAAGCAGTTCGAATTGCATTGAATGAAGTTGTTGGTGCCTATGCAATTGTGATTCTTTCCAATGATAACCCCGATTTATTAATCGCTGCCCGAAAAGGCAGTCCGCTGGTTTTAGGTATTGGCGAAAAGGAATTTTTTATTGCATCGGATGCTACGCCAATTGTTGAACACACAAAGAATGTTGTTTACTTAAATGATGAAGAGATTGCAGTAATGCAT
>JBKJNS010000191.1:0-5819 GCA_046593455.1 Chitinophagales bacterium
GTAATTGCCATCAAGCTTCGCAGTAAAATTTAATTCGGCGCTGTTATTTGACGGGTTAGGGTAGATGGTAGCATTTCCGGATGCCGATACAGAAGTTTCATCGGTTAATCTGAATGGAGAGTCTGAAGCACTTAGACTTAATGTATAGCATGCCCCATCTTGATACACAGTTGAACTTGAGCCCTTCACGAGTATTGAGTATTTTCCAATGTACGTGTCGTTTATAATAATTACTTCATTGGTAGTACCAAGCTCTTTAGATTTTCCAATTTGTACACCATTGTTATCATACAGAAACAAGTTATAATCAAGCGGAAGATTGCTTAGTGCAACCTTTATATTGCTTTGATCGCCGGTGGTGGTAAATGTGAAATAATCTTTATCACCTTTTTCCTGAATAGGTGCCGATCTTGTTATTGAACTGCCTCCTCTAAAATAAAGTGATGAAGCCTGATCGATGGTTTCGTTTGGTTCAAAACCATCGGGGCATGGATCAGCAAATTTTGCTACAAAGAAATCATACTGATCTGCACCTTGTAAAGTATCTTTATATGAGTTTCCGTATGCAATTCCTTCAACACTGTTAGTGCCCGAAGAAATAAATACATTATTGTTTGCATCTAATTCCATAGTTGGACCATACCAACCGGGTTCTGTTACACTTTCCGATTTCTTTCCCCCAAAATAAGTTGCGTATTGCAATACTGAACCATCCCAATTAAAGCGAACCCAAAAGGCATCGTTGTTTTTCTTATTCTTTTTATCAAATGCCTGGCTGGTTACAAAGTCAGAGTCGCTCTTAGTATAACCTGCAACATAAACAGGTGCCCCTTCGAGCGGAACTCTTAGAGAGCGTGGGAAATCAATTTCATTACCACCAAAGTAAGTTGCCCATATTTTATTGCAGTTAGAATCGAACTTGGCAACAATGCCATCGCGGTTTGTTTCTGAATAAACGAAAGAAGTTTTCCATGCACCTGGTGTAGCTAAGCCATCAAAACCAGATTCGGTTTGACCGGTGAAATAGATATAACCATCTCTGTCACATCTTACATCACGTCCGCGCTCGTCACCTGTTCCGCCAAAATAGGTAATCCAGATTGGTTCACCTGTGGTCTTGTTCCATCTTGCAAGAAACATATCATTCAATCCGCTATTCTCAACTTTATAAGCATTTCCTGATGGTGTTCCATAATCAACATCATCTTTACTTAGTACCGTTCCGCATTGATAAACATTGTTTCCATAAGTGGTAATCCCATGACCGCGATCACGCTGATCGCCCGCCCAATAATTTGCCCATACTTGCTGACCGGCATTGTTAAACTTCATTACGATGATTGCGCCAGAAGTATCGCCCGTGCAATCAAAGCAGGGCGAATAAATAATGTGATCAAGTGCTTCGGCAAAACCGCTGGCATAAATTGAACCATCGGTATCGGCCCAAATATTTTGAAGTTCATCTTGCCCAACGCCGCCAAAATAAGTTCCATAAACAAGATCCCCATCATTGGTGAATTTCGAAAGGTTGCCATCATAATCATCGGGAGCGCCGGGAACAAAAAAAGTTTGCATCGCATCAGGTGTTGCAATTCCATCGGGTGAAAAAGTATGTCCGCCGATCCAAACATTTTGCTCAGGATCTGTAATTATGCAAAACCCGATTTCGTTTGAAGAGCCGCCATAATAAGTTGCATAAACCAAATTACCATCTGGTGCCCATTTCATTAAGGGAATATCGAGACCTCCATTGTTTACAGTTTGATAAGCCCCTGCTGTTGCAAATAAAGTGTTGGAACGAACTCTGCCGGTAACAAAACAATTGCCAGCCAGGTCGGTAGTAATTTCATCGGTTAAATCTTTTTGTGTTCCGCCCCAATAAGTTCCCCATTCGATGGTGGGGTCAATGATGATGGTAGCATTCTTATCTCTCTTAACAGAAGCAAAAGATAAAATATTTCCATGCTGAACGAAACTCCCTTTCGTAGCGGCAGTTCCATCATTGAATAAGATAATAGGTTGGGTTTCAGAAACTGTTCCAAGCGGAACTTTTAAATCAAGAGTACCTTCTTTTGAAATAGAAATTTCATCGGCTCCGTTATATGAGAGAGCGATGTTGCTGATATTTCCTGAGGGATGAACAACGAATTCGTACTTAGGAAAAGTTTTTCCTTCTGTATTTTTCTCGGAAGAAAAAACCAAATCAATTCCGTTATAAATATTTTTATACGTTACTTTTTCAAAATTACGAACGCGCTTGATCCCCTCATTTCCTGTATAACCATTAAAGTAATTGTAGTAGTACGGGGATGTTCCTTCGCTAATAATTTCTGGGTTTTTATTCGCATTTAAAAAATTGATGTCAACTCTGTTATTAATAAACTGAACAGGATAATCCTGAACACCATTTTCATCATCAGAAATTTCAACAATCCCCGATTCAGGATTGCTGTCTTTCTTATAATTTGAACGAATCCATTCGTAACTAAAACCATCATTTCGCAGAATTACTTTGAAGGTTTCGTCAGCAAACATGAATCGTACATCATCGCGGGCATTGCCGCTTTGATCCCGAATCTGGCCTTTGTTTTCAGTATAGCCATAAAATGATTTACGGTTTTGAGCAGTAGTTTCAAATGCAACCAATAGCATTACAATTGAAAGAATAAATAAGTAGTTTTTCTTTTTCATTAGAAGTAGTTTTTATGTGTTGATGAAAGAATTTTGAAGACTTAAAAGTAAACATTGTTTGGATTATAAGAAAAAAACTCTATGAAGTCATCATATTCTGATCTGAGCACTGTTTATCTGACTGTGAACTAAATAGGTATATTATTCCCAAGCGAAAAGATTTTTAAATGTTTGCGTAGTGTGAAATTACTTGTTTGAAATGGTATCTAAAAAGAAAGCCACTCAAAATAATGAATGGCTTGCTTTTCAAAAATAAATTAATGAAGTTTAGGAATTAGTCGCTTTTGCAGTTGCCCATTCAATAAGAATATCAGCCACAGCGGCTCTTGAAAATTCTGCAGGCGGTCTTTCACCGGCAGCAAGCATTTCGCGAACTTTTGTTCCGCTTAATGAAACTTGTGTTGCATTTTTAGGAGCAGTCTTACTTGAAGCCATCCCTTCTGTTTCTTTACAGTAGAAAGTATTTTCAAATTTCACAATCGTCATTCCGGTGCGGTCGGCAACGCTATCCATCATCTCTTGTGCTTCATAAGTTCCATAATAAGTTCCAACGCCTGCGTGATCGCGACCTACGATCATGTGTGTGCAACCATAGTTTTTACGAATAAGTGTGTGATTGATTGCTTCACGTGGTCCTGCATAGCGCATTGCGGTAGGCAAAGCACTTACCATTGTATTATCAGGATTAAAATAGCCATTGATCAAAGCTTCATAACAACGCATGCGAATGGGTGCAGGTATATCATCAGCTTTTGTTTCGCCAACTATTGGGTGAATCAAACAACCGTCAACTGTTTCTTGCGCGCACTTAATTAAATACTCATGAGCGCGGTGAATTGGATTACGGGTTTGAAACGCTACAATAGTTTTCCATTTGCGATTTGCAAACTCAGCTCTGGTATCAGCAGGATCCATAAAATATTTATTATCAATTTGATCGTGGCGGGTTGGGCGGTTCACCATTTCGAGCGGACCGGAAATGAATTTATTTCCACCTCTTAATATTGCCGCAACACCGGGGTGTTTATCGTCTGTTGCTTTAAAACATTTTTGAGAAAGATTGATGATGTCGAGTTCAAATTTTTCTTCAACAGTCATTATTGCGAGCACATTGCCTGAGCTTTTTTCTATTACGGCAATTTCATTTCCAACAATTACATTATCATGCTGATCGCCCGATGGAAGAAGGATCGGGATTCCCCAAAGTAATCCATTGCTGAGAGTCATCTTTTCAATGGTTCCTTCAGCATCTGCTTTATTCATGAAGCCAGTGAGCGGACTAAATGCACCGTTGGCAATCATTTCTACATCGGCACCATAACGATCTTCAACTACTAATTGAAAAAGTGACTTTGCTTTGTTTTCTAATTCTGTTTTACGTGCGCCCGTTGCAATGCGGTTTACGAGCACACCTCCGTGAGGTTGATTCATTATTTAAAAATTTAAAAGTGAAAAAAATTATTAAGCTGAGATATATTTATTGGCAATCATCCAGTCGATTACTTCCTGTGCGCATTCATCAACTGTACGGTCTGCAGTTTTTAAATCGATCTCGGGTTTTGCAGGTGCTTCATAAGGTGAATCAATACCTGTGAAAAATTTAATTTCACCTGCACGTGCTTTTTTGTAAAGTCCTTTAGGATCGCGTTGCTCGCAAACATCAAGAGGGGTATCTACATAAACTTCAATAAATTCTCCTTCTTTCATAATGCTGCGAACCATATCGCGGTCTGAAGTAAACGGAGAAATAAATGCAGTTCCTACAATCACTCCTGCATCAACGAACAATTTAGAAACTTCACCAATGCGGCGGATGTTTTCTGTGCGATCTGCATCACTGAAAGTAAGTCCTTTGTTTAATCCCATTCGCACATTGTCGCCATCGAGAATGTAAGTGTGTAAACCCATCTCAAACATTTTCTCTTCTACCTTATTAGCTACAGTTGATTTTCCTGAACCCGAAAGACCAGTGTACCATAGAATGCATGATTTGTGGCCTTTTAAAGCTTGTCGATTTTCCTTAGTGATTGTGTGATCATGCGGTATTATGTTTTTTACTTCTGCCATTTTAAATAGTTATTTGTTTTGTTTAAAAATTTTGAAGCCGCGAAGATAGGCAAAACAGTGCAACTAAAGCAGGGTGAACCAAAGATTTCTTTTACTTTTTAATGAAGCAGTTTGATTGCCAGCCAAGCCATCATTCCGCTGCCTATTTCAAGAGCATCTTCATCAATATTAAAGGTAGGGGTGTGAACGCCGGAAGTAATCCCATTCTCAATATTTCCTGTGCCGATGCGATAAAAACAGCAAGGAATTTTTTGAGAATAGAATGCAAAATCTTCAGAAGCCATTCTGATGTCGAGATCAACTACATTTTCTTTTCCCAAAAATTCTTCTGCAAATTGTTTTGATGCGGATGTAATTTTCTCATCGTTGATCAGGCATGGGTAGCCGGTTTCAATTTTTATATCAATAGTATTTTTTTGTTGCGCAGAAAAATCTGCAACAAGTGTTTTTATTTTTTCGTGAACAGTTTTTCTCCACGCTTCATCCATAGTTCGCAGTGTGCCGTCAATAGAAACTTCATCGGGGATTACATTAGTTGCACCATTCGCAATCACTTTCCCGAACGCCAAAACGGTTGGAACAGTTGCCTGAGAAAGTTCGGTAATTAATTTTTCTATCTCCACTAAAAGTTTTGCCGCAATAAAAATCGGGTTCACAATATTTTTAGGATCGGCAGCATGTCCGCCTTTACCTTTCACAACAATATAAATTTCATCGGCTGAAGCCATGTACATGCCGCTACGAAAACCTGCTGTTCCAACTTTAAGAGGAGTGTAAACATGCTGCGCAATCATTGCATCGGGCTTAGGATTTTCAAGCACGCCATCACGAATCATATGTGTGGCACCGCCCGGTAATTTTTCTTCTCCCGGCTGAAAAATAAATTTGATGGTTCCCTCAAATTCATTTTTTAATTCATTTAAAATTTTTAATGCACCCAGCAAAGCAGATGAATGTACATCGTGACCGCAGGCATGCATCACCCCTTCATTCTGCGATTTGTATTCGATATCGTTTTTTTCATGAATCGGCAATGCATCCATATCTGCTCTGAGTGCGAT
>JBKJNS010000326.1:0-4190 GCA_046593455.1 Chitinophagales bacterium
CTGCATGTTGCAACATACAATCCTTGCGTTGCTGTAAGGGGTTGCCCTTTATCAGTGATCTTGTAGAAAACTTTCGTTGAGGATTGCTGAGACCAGAAAATGTTTTTTGAAGAACTGTCGCGAACAAAACCCAACAAGGATGATGAGTTGAGTTGCGAAGTTGAAGTAAACGAACTTGTAGATCGGTAAACATTGTATTGTAGACTTTTTACCGAAGGATTGGTCCAGGTTAAAAAAACCTGGCCATTATGATATTCTGCTTTGATGTCTGTTACAGTATAACCTTTTGATACTTTGGAAAATGAAAATAAGAAAAATCCTGTGAGGAGAATAAAGCATACGGATTTCCTAACTAAAGATGGTGCGTGCATCGTTGATTGGTTTAGGCAATTATACTCTAATTATAGATGCATGTTACATAACAACGAATAAAAGTTACATAATTCACATGTATTTATTTGACACATATTTCTATTAAAATTTTGAGATTAAAATAAATTCATAATTCCAAAAAAGTAGGGATGGCATTTTGAAAACAAGACCCTTAAGAAAAATGAAAGTTTGATCTATAGAATGATTCTAAATTTTTCCTTCGACAATGCATCCAATGCATCATTTAATTTATAAGCGGGGTTATTCATCTACAAGATTTCATTAGGCACTGCTATTCTGCTTATTGATGTGAAATTTTTTGAACTTAAAAATCAATTTTAAAAAAGTTTAACATTAGAGTAAGTTTTTACTATAAGGAATTCAGAATTTCCACCTGCCTGTTATTATTAAATATTTTTTGCAGGATTTTATTTTGCCAGAAAAAAGATGAAGGCTTTAAAACACGGTCATCAGGTCAGCATCTTTTAATATATGTAAAGATACAATAGTGTGAATCATGCAATAGAATTCTGTAATTGTGTAACAGTCGTGTATTCAATCTACTTCACATTTGCAAAGTAATAAAAAACACTGTGGTTCATCACAAAATTATGTACACCCTAAATATTATTTTATGAAAAATCTTGTATACACTACAATTATTTCGAACTTAATAATACTTGCTACTATAACAGGTCTTAAGGCGCAGTCGAATTCTTCAGTTCCAAAAAATATTACTACTGCTTTGGCAGGATTCACCGAAAATAAAGGACAATTCACCAATCAAAATCAGAATTCGCGAAGCATAATTATGTTTGAATATAAAGCTGAGAACTTCAAACTCATATTGAGAAATGATGGTTTCAGTTATCAATTGATTTCTACGGTGCCTGCAAATTCGGTTAACACTGAATCGGGCGATGTTTCTCCGTTAGAAGACGATGATGAGATGAAAGAGAAACCTGAAAATATTTTAGTAGACGGGATACACATTGATTTTGTGGGAGCAAATAAATTAATATCGGTTGAAGGTAGGGAACAGAATTCCTGGTACTTTAATTATTACAATTCTAACATTCCAATTACCAATGTACATACATTTCAAAAAGTTATTTACCATGAAGTATACAAAGGGATAGACCTTGTTTTTTATTTCAGGAAAGGAAATACAGGTAATCCCATTCCTGAATATGACTGGATCATTCATCCAAATGGAAAGGTAAAAGATATTTCGCTTAATTATAGCGGCGCAAAAGAAATGAGAATTAGAAAAGATGGTTCTCTTTTTCTTGGAAGCAATATTGGTTTTGTGGCAGAAAGTAAGCCCGTGATTAAAGGAGAAACTGAAAAGACAAATACTAATGCGTGCTTTGTTCTAAATGGTACCACTCTTTCTTTCGGTAACATAAAAGAATTAAAAGATCAAACTATTATTATTGATCCGTTTCTTACGTGGGGAGTTTACTTAGGCGGACCGGCTAAGGAATTGCCAGATCAAATCGCTGTTGATGCAAATGGTAATGTTTACGTAACAGGGCGCACCAAATCACATGAGTTGTTTGTGAAAGGAATTTTGGTAGCAACCAATAAAGAAGATGTTGACAATGATGTATTCCTTGCAAAGTTTGATGTAAATGGTGAACTTAAATGGTGCACTTGTTACGGTGGTGCAAGAGATGAAAAAGGATTTTGTATTGCTATAGATCCTCAAACACAGGAAGTTTTTATTAGCGGCAAAACATCAAGTAAAGGAAAGATCGCATTTAATTGTACCGACACTACAGATTATAAAACGGATACAACCTACGGTGGTTCATTCGATGGTTTTATTGCTAAGTTTGACACGGCTGGATTAATTATAAGATCAACCTATGTTGGTGGAAGTGGCGAAGATTACTTTTCCGCCATTACTGCTGTTAAGGATCAAAACGGCAACGTTGTTGTTTATGCAACCGGAACTTCAGAAAGCGATACAGGAATTGTAGTTCCTTCATATACTAATGTTGAACAGTATATCTACTCTAATGGAGATAGCCTTCACGGAGATATGACATTGGTAAAATTCAATCAAGATCTATCGCAAAGAATATGGGGATCGTATTATGGAAAGGAGAAAGGAATGGAGCGCGGTCATGATGTTGCAGTTGATCGCTTAGGTAATGTGTATGTAATTGGTACAACCTCTGCCAACTCAGAAGGACTGGCAAAAGGAACTTACATCTATCAGGATATTAAAGGTGGAAAAGATGATGCTATATTCTCAAGATGGACTTCTGACGGACAATTGGTTTGGTTTACTTTCTATGGCGATGCAGAAATTCAACGTGGCAGAAGTGTTACAACCGACCTTGCAGGCAATGTTTATTTTGCAGGTTATTGTAACGCTGCATCTTACACAACATATCCTGCCACTATGGTTTCTTCTGCAGATGTAATAAAAGCAACCAAGCAGGGAACCGGAACTGATAAAGATGGGTACATCGCAAAGTTTGATGCTGATGGTCATCGTATATGGGGCACCCTTTTCGGAGGATCTAAAATTGAAGAAGTAAGATCAATTATAGTAAATCCCTTGGGATCGCCCATTTATGTTAGCGGCTATACAACAAGTGCTGATCTTCCAGTTACCACAGATTCTTATGATAATAAAAAGAATGGTACTGATTATTTTTTTGCCAAAATCAATTACAATGCAACACAAATTCTCTATTGCAGTTATTATGGTGGCAGTGCTGATGAAGGTGTAAAAGCAGCAACTTATCAAGATTGGTATAATGGAACTCTTGCCGTTGATTTTAATGCAGGAAATATTTATATCTCATCGGCTACTAACAGCGCTGCCGATATTGACCCTACTTGTGTTGATAGTTGTGGTTATGGAGATTGGGATGCCTTTGTTGCTATGTTCCCCGATCCATGCGGTAGCGGGAAGGATGGGTTTGAGCCTAATAATTCACTTGATACTTTGCAAACTCCAGTGCTCCCTTATGCAGCGGATAATACGATTCACTTTAATGGATTACTTACAAATGAAATTAATGGAAACGATGTGGATTATTATCGCATGCGAGTTCCCGCTGGAAATAATCAACTTTCTATTTCCTTAACACAGCCGACGGGTTTCGACTATACAATCACATTGTACAACTCAAGCGGGCTAGTGATTGCCAATTCAATTTTGTACAAGATGGCATCAAATGATACTATTGTACAAAGCGTAGCGGCGGGTGAAGTTTATTATGTTGGTGTTTCAGGCGATTCATCTTATAGTAATTCTGATTGCTACAGTTTGCAGATTGCTGCTTACAACTACTGCGATGATTGCGAGAAGTTAAATGTTGCTTTTGATGCGCCGCAACTTTTCGAAGCACAACTGTTTCCTAATCCTGCTTTTCAAAGTACACAGTTGCTTATTAACTATGCTGTAGATGAGAAGTGTAAACTCACAATTTACAACCTTCAAGGTAACCCCGTATTTAATAGTAATTATGATTTGAAAGGAAAGAATCAAATTACCATTAACACGAGCGAATTGGCAGCGGGTTGTTATACAGTACAGATTACCACCAATCGAGAAAGCGAAAATTTGAAATTAGTGGTAATGAAGTAGCTACATTTCCTCACGGGACAATTACAGAAAAACAAAACCCCTTACAAACTCTGCAAGGGGTTTTGCTTTTTGGGAAATGAAAAATTTTCAACAAGCAAAAATTAAAACAACAACTTCTCAGATTGCCTGAATGTTACGCCTCTAATTTCAAGCAGAAATATTCCAGATGATGGTGCATTTATCTTAACTGAATTAGAACCAACTAAAC
>JBKJNS010000415.1:0-3232 GCA_046593455.1 Chitinophagales bacterium
AAGAATAATTATTCAATCGATGCACAAAAAAGCTTGTCAACTGCATACTTTGCAAAAGGAGATGCATATGCTGTTAGCCCGGCCTGTGCATCTCCTTTTGCAAAGTATGCAGTTGACAAGCTTTTTTGTGCATCGATTGAATAATTATTCTTAAGGTATTTTTTATATACATCAACTCCTGCATTATAATTTTTATTGATCTGTTGTTCTACAAGTGATTTCAGGTTTACAAAATCATAGTACTCAGGATACTTTGAATACGCTTTCTCAATTTCCTGCAACATTTCGTCACGCATTTTTAAGTTGCCGAGCAAATCGATTTTTTTCGATATGCTTGCTTCATCTTCTCCGTAAGCACTCTCTATATTCTTTAGTATCTTTTGAGCTTCTTCATATGATTCCTTTTTTATTTCTTCATTGTAAAACAGATTCATTGATAGAAGATTTTCGGCATCATGTTCTTTCAACCATTCAATTGCTATCCCCGCTTCAGTTTCATTATCATCTCTTGCATAAGCCTCAATTAAATCAGTTTTGATATAACTGCATTCCGGTTCTTTCTTTTCTGCGGAAAGCAAAATTTTTCGGGCTTCATAAGCTTTATCGTTTCTTAAATAGGCAGCAGATAAAATCAGGTAATTGCAAATCTGTTCCGGCTCCTGCTTTATTTTGTTTTCAAAATAATCTTCGGCAAAAATTTTATGAAGTGTAAATACCGGTGTGTTTGCTTTGGCGTAATCTTGATATTCAGAAGATGCTTGTAAGCTTTCAATAGGATTTCCGTTTTCATCAGTAATTCGAACTAAAAAATTTGATCTGTCTATTTCACTTGATCCTATTTGCAGCAATACTCTATTATTTCCTTTATTCAGTTTTACACCAATGTTGTAAGTATCAAGATCATTATTGAGTTCTTCACTTTCAAAAAGTACCAATGCATCATTAACCCATGCCTTTATTGAACCTGATGTGCCAATTCTCAATTGTACTTGCTGATCTGTAGGGCTATTAATAAATGTTTGTGCGTAAATGATTGAATTGTTTGTGAATAGGTGATATGTAAGATCAACCCATTTATCCATTCTGTTTCCAACGATGGTAAACCATTTTACTTTAACACCATTCTTATTTGTAAATACAGAACTGCTTTGCGGATTGCTAATTGGGTCGTATGTTTTATCGAATCCACTCGCAGAAATATTTTCAAATTCACCAGCTAACTGCCATTGAGCTATCGAACCAATTTTATCATATTCTTCATTTGATTTTGAACTGTTGTTTGTTGCTGCATAATGGTTACCTAATGAAGCGTGAGCCATTGCTTTTAAAGTGCCATTCGCTTTGGGATCGTTTATTATTGTTTTTAGAAAATCAATTTTGTCGGCATCTAATTTATTGTCATACGAAAACACAACAGGTCTATGCCATAGGGCATATAAATAGGGGTATGGGTTTTCAGAAGTACTGAAAAATGTTTGGAAGTTTTTAAATGCCGCATCATTCTTTCCATCCACTTCATTGATAAATGCAAGCGCCAAGCTCGCCTCTGCCTTTGAATTTGCATCTGACATTGCTTTCCCAAAAAAATCGCGCGCTTCTTTTCTGTTGTTTTTATAAAAGGCATCCCATCCTTTCTCAAGATTACTTTGAGCATACAAAATATTTTCTGAGAAGATTAATAGAATTAAAATTATAATGCAATTTTTTATTGTTTTCATTTTGTAGTTGATTGGGTTTTAAAAGATAAATTTTTAGATATCACAATAATAGAAATTGAAATGAATATGATTTGATAATTATACAAATAAGGCACTTCGAAGTAAGTTTTTAGGGTTTTTAATTAACGATTAAATTTCTTTAGCCTTTAAAATAAATAATGACTGGGATTAAAATTTATTTTCCTCTCATCTTCACCCAAGCATCCCACATCTCATCAGGAATATTTTCTAATCCGGTAAACTGTCCTGCACCGTGAATCCATTCGCCGCCGTCAATAACAATTACTTCACCATTGATATAAGAAGAAAAATCGGAGAGAAGGTATGCAGCAAGGTTTGCTAATTCCTGATGTTCGCCGGTTCTGCCTAAAGGAATTCTTTTAAGCGGATCAATAAATTGTTGTACGACTGGTGGAAACAATCTTGACCATGCGCCCTCTGTAGGAAATGGTCCTGGCGCAATTGCATTCACTCTTATATTTTTTCTTCCCCACTCTGCTGCCAATGATCTTGTGAGTGCCAGCACGCCTCCTTTAGCAGCGGCAGATGGAACTACATAGGCAGAACCTGTGAAGGCATAAGTGGTTACAATGTTCAGCATTACTCCCGGCAATTTATTTTTAATCCAATATTTGCCCAGCGCAAGAGAGCAGTTGTAAGTTCCTTTCAAAACAATATCTACTACAGTATCAAATGCTTTTGCCGAAAGTCTTTCAGTTGGCATTACAAAATTTCCTGCGGCATTGTTAAGCAATGCATCAACGCTTCCAAATTTTTCTATAGAAACTTTTAAAAGATTTTCTACCTCTTCATAACTCCTCACATCGCATTGTACAGCTAAAACCTGTGCGCCTGTTTCTAAAATTAATTCTTCAGCGCTCTTTTGCAATACATCTATTTTGCGTGAAGTGATAATCAAATTAGCTCCCAATTCGCAACAATATTTTCCAATTGATTTTCCTAAACCTGTTCCGCCACCGGTGATAATGATTGTTTTTCCCTTTAATGAATTCTCTTTTAACATCGGTTGATTGTACATGTAAAATTTATTTTATTGGAAATGAATTGCTGAAAAGTAGAGAAGATTTTTTTCTAATTGATATAAAAGGTAATCTTCAATAGCCTTAACATTTATATCGGGGCTATTAAGTACATTGATTTGCTCTGTATGAGAAACGGAAGAGAGATCAGAATAAAATTCTTTCCTTCATTCCACTTACTTTTGGCGACACATAAATTCTACTATGAAAAAATATTTACTTCTGGGATTAACTTTTATTTCAGCAATTGCTTCTGCTCAATCACTTGTTTCATACAATCTGATAAAAACATATTCCACTGGGCAAATTGACAGTTTGCTTTCTGCAAATGGAATTCCTCCATTGTTTCTTCCAACAACTTATGATATTGATATCTATAAAGTAGTGTACAATACATTGGATGCAGATAGATTACCCATTATTGCATCGGGTGCTTTACATGGAATATTTTTTGGAATGAACAAAGCCCCCGAT
>JBKJNS010000025.1:0-2570 GCA_046593455.1 Chitinophagales bacterium
TACCGCTGCTCCACTCCGCGGCGCAAATGTAATCTGAAAGTTCTGATAAGTTGTGGGGAAGAATAATATTCTTGAGAAAATTAATAACTGATAGTGATTCTGAAATCAAATATCTGAGCAGTTAAATCAATCATAAATAAAATAAAAGTAGTCAGAAATTTGCCGAGGAGGTTTACACAATCTTACAGGGAATCAACGCTTCCTCATCTAAAGAATAAATTGCACATAGCCGATGGTAACCATCAGCAATTACTACTTTGCCATTAGCAGAATCGCGAACGATAAGTATGGGACTCAGCTCAATTCCATTTTCTATTTTCTGAAGATTCTTTGCAATTTGAGCATGGCTAATTCCAAGCAGTGATAAGCCAGAGGCTCTGAAAATGTCCTTTGATTTAAACGTCACCAAAGGGGCTTCATGAAGTTTAAATACTAAGTCATCAACAACTTTATAATCATAAATCAAACTAAGGTAAGATTGAGCTGCAGGATAATTATGTTCTGCTGGCTCGCTTAACCACCTGACATTTTGTTTTGAATTCATGAATAATATATTTAACTAAGGGGTTATGAACTTTTTATGATTGCTATTTCAAAACCTCTCTTGCAATCACCAGTTTTTGAATTTCAGATGTTCCTTCGCCAATGGTGCAGAGTTTTGAATCACGATAAAATTTTTCTACCGGAAAATCTTTGGTGTATCCATAGCCGCCAAAAATTTGTACGGCATCGGTTGAAACTCTGACCGCAACTTCTGATGCATAATATTTTGCCATGGCTGCTTCTTTAGTCATTGGCTCATGCCTGTTTTTTAAATCTGCCGCTTGATGGGTGAGTAATTCTGCTGCTGCAATTTGTGTTGCCATATCGGCTAACTTAAAACTGATACCTTGGAATTCTGCAATAGGTTGATCAAATTGCTTGCGTTCTTTTGAATATTTTATTGATGCTTCATACGCTCCTTTCGCAATGCCAAGTGAAAGAGCAGCAATTGAAATTCTTCCGCCATCCAACACTTTCATTGCCTGCATAAAACCCTGACCTACTTCACCCATTCTGTTTTTATCATTGATACGTACATTATCAAGAATTACTTCGGTAGTTTCAGAAGCGCGCATGCCGAGTTTGTTTTCTTTTTTCCCGGCGGATAAACCTTTTGTATTTCTTTGAACTATGAAAGCAGTGCTGTTATTTTTTGTTCGGGGCTCACCTGTTCTCGCAATGATTACTAAAACATCGCTGGATTTTCCATGCGTGATCCAGCATTTTGTTCCGTTCAAAATCCAATCTTTTCCATCACGCACTGCTGTGCATTTCATGTTGCCCGCATCGCTTCCTGTATTTGGTTCTGTTAATCCCCATGCGCCAATCCATTCACCTGTTGCAAGTTTGGTGAGGTATTTTAATTTTTGTTCTTCATTACCAAAAAGTAAAATGTGGCCTGTGCATAGTGAATTGTGTGCAGCGACTGAAAGTCCGATACTGCCACAAACTTTTGAAACTTCAGAAACTACTGTGATGTATTCGTGGTAACCCAAACCAGCACCACCATATTCTTCGGGAACCAATACTCCCATAAAGCCCTGCTCTCCCATTTTGTGAAATAATTCCACAGGAAAAATTTGTGCTTCATCCCACTCCATTACGTGAGGGCGAATGTGTTTCTCACAGAAATCACGAACAGATTGTGCGATCATATTCACACTTTCGGAAGTTTCAAAATTGATGGCAGATTCGGTTGAGGTGGTTGACATTATACTTGTTTTAAGTGTGGCGAAAATAATGTTCTCTTGTTGATTGGCTGATAAGAAAACGATGCTATCAGGTTACCTGATAGCATCGTTGCATTTTCTTTCAAAAAAAATCTAATGTGCTATTGCAATTTTTCTGTTCATTGTACTTTCTTCATTTGAAATTCTTACAGTATAAAGTCCTGCTTCAAATTCAGTAACCGGTATGGTTATCTTTAAGGAAGAACCGCTGGTATTTTTTGTATAAACTATTTGGCCAAGTGCATTTAGTAATTCAATTTTTGCAATTGTGACGGAATTAAAATTCATTTCAACCGCAATCAAATCAGTTGTAGGATTAGGGTAAACAGAAATTGTTGCATTTGGAATTTCATTGATTCCAACATTTTGTGATTCACTCCAAATGTATAAATCATCCATTGCGCCTTCTACAATACTGCCGCCATCGAGATAGGCTCCGAGGATCGAACTGTCTTCAGCAACAAACTTCATTTTTACTGTGCTGTTTGGTGTTACATAATCACTTACATGAAATGCAAAATTGCGCCATGCACGCTGCGGGTGATTGTTCCATTCAACCTTAACCCAGTTAATGCCATCATTAGTAATAAAAGTTTTCCAATGATCATTTCTTGGATTGGCACTTGCTTCATTCGTGTACCATCTGTAATAAGAAATTGCAGGATCAATGTAAGATGTTAAATCAAAATCGGGTGAATATAAAGTAGTGGCACCACCATCAACATCTTGTAAGTTGTATGCATCATTAGGTGAAGCATCATTTGCTGTAACCGCACAGATGTTTGTGTTTACTCCTTC
>JBKJNS010000429.1:0-3187 GCA_046593455.1 Chitinophagales bacterium
GTCTTAAAAAGTATTTTCCCCCTCATCATAAAGCTGTGGTAACCTATTCAGCCGACAACGATGACAAACCTGTTATTCTCAAGACAACGGTTTCGGGAATTGACAAGCTGCGAAAGAAAATTTTTCCGGGCACAACACTTTATGTTCCGCCATTCGTGGATTAAACAAGTAGTGCTGTACACAAGAACTCTAAAATGAATGCATTTTCAGCATAGAAATAAAGTGGAGTTCGGTATAAAGCAAAACTACAAAAGCACTTAGGTAATGCATTGTATCAATTTTAATTTTCCGATGCGTCAAGTGCAAATGAAATATCATTTATCAAATCCCCAACATCCTCAATCCCAACCGACATCCGGATTAATCCATCTGTAATTCCATACTGCTCACGAATTTCTTTTTTAACTCCCACATGGCTCATCGTTGCAGGATGTTGTACAATGGTATCAACTGTGCCGAGTGAAACCGCTAACTGACAAAGTTTGATGTTGCGCAGAAATTTTTTCCCTCCTTCAATTCCTTCTTTCAAATCGAAACTCAGCATGCCGCCAAAATTTTTCATTTGCTTTTTTGCAAGTGCATGATCGGCGTGGGAGGGGAGGCCGCAATAATTTACTCGTGCAACTTTGGGGTGTGATTCTAAAAACTCAGCTACCTTTTGTGCATTGGAGCAGTGGCGTTCCATGCGCACCTCTAAAGTTTTCATTCCCTGCAAAAGCATCCATGCATCAAATGCATTGCTGTTTGTACCCAGTAATTTCAGATACTGCAAAACATTTTTCTCCATAAACTCAACGTCTCTTCCAATCAATGCACCGCTGATGGAGTTACCATGTCCGTTCAAAAATTTGGTGGTGCTGTGTACCACGAAGTCAACTCCAAATTGAAATGGCTGCTGCAAAAATGGTGTTGCAAAAGTGTTGTCAACTGTAACAAGTTGTTTGTTCTTCTTCGCGATTTTAGTGAGTGCTTCAATATCGTAACAATCAATTGTGGGGTTCGCAGGTGTTTCAATGTAAATCATTTTCACACTTGCATCTTTTGCTTTCTCTTCTACTTCATTCAAATTTTTTAAGTCGAGCAAAATGGATTCAATACCAAGTGGCGCTAAAACTTTGGTGAGCAGTTCATTGGTGCCGCCATACAAAGTTCCCTGTGCAATTACGCGATCTCCTTTTTTTAAAGTGGAAAGAAACATAGTAGTGATTGCGCCCATCCCCGAACTGAATAAGCGTGCTTTCAGTTGCAATTCATTTCCGTTTTCATCTTTTCCTGATGGATCACTTTGTGAGATGCCGCAACTTTCCAATGCAGCAATTTTATTTTCTGCCAGTTCAATAGTGGGATTGCTCCAGCGTGAATAGATGAACCCTTTTTTCTCACCCAAAAATATTTCCATCAATGCATCGGGATCTTCATAGGAGAAAGTTGTGGTGGGGTAAATGGCTTCCATGTGTGGCTGCGCATAATCAAATTTTGTTTGCGGGTTGCGTACACAGATTGAACCGAAGTGAAGATTCATAAGAATTTATTTTTAGGCAAAGGTAATTGAGATGGCGAATGAAAAATAGATGAGGGTGTTCATTTTATTGCGAGTCGAAATTTCGAGTCTTTTATAAATGGGGTTATTGACTTTGTCACACTGAGTTTATCGAAGTGATTGATAAATATTTTTGAAGCTTCAATAAACTGCCAAAGAAATGCCTTCGTTTAACCCCTGACCCCTAAAGGGGTGCAAATGAGAAGTCATCTTCAACAGGTATCTCGTATTTTTCGAAATGGTTCTCTCAGTTTAACAGTTCAATTTTATTGCAATTAACAACCACCGCCATATAAGTATTTAACAATTCGACCAATTACCTTCGCAAAAAAATTACAGATGAAAAAATTTATTCTCGAATACACTGCCTTCAATGTTTGGGCTAATGAAAGAATTTGTTCAGTTGCCGAAAAACTAAGTAATGAGGAAATGAATCAGGAAATCATAAGTAGTTTTCCTTCCATCAAAAAAACACTACTACACATTTGGGATGCACAATTGATATGGCTAAAAAGGTTGCAGGGAATTTCTTTAGATGCTTTTCCTTCTCAATCATTTACTGGAACAAATACAGAATTAATTACGGGAATTATTGAGACCTCGAAACAATTGCATGAACTCGCCGAAAGTTTTGATGATGCAACTTTAGAATCGGTTAGAAAATATGCAACGCTAAAAGGCGGCATTGTTACATCTGCCACTTATCAGGTGCTGGCTCATGTGGTGAATCATGGAACTTATCATCGCGGACAATTGATTACAATGTTGAGGCAATGCGGCGTTACTGAAATTCCTCAGCTTGATTTAATTTATTTCTACAGAGACAAAAAATAAACTGCGATTGCTGCGAATGTAAAGAGGCTGTGTCATTAGGGCAGCCTCTTTTATTTTTTAATAAAATCGAAGAGGTTAAAAAAGGGCGGCCTAAAAAAGACGCTTAAGCTCCTTTTTACTCCTGAAATCTTTATTCCTGTTATTACCCCATTCTTTTTTTTGCTATTATGAATTGACTTTCTCTAATTCTTTTCTCCTCATAAAGAAAAGCGGATTGCTGATTTTTACTTGCTCACTAATTTACACTGTGTCTTCTACGAAAGATACGGCTGCCCAAGATGTAGCTTTTCTTGTTGTCGTCATTTTTTTGTCGGGTCAAAACCATACATAAAATCATTCAAATGTCCACCTGAACTTTCCAGACCAATTATGTCCATAAGTTCTTCAAAATAGTTGCAAACTCTTTCTCGGTCTTCGGTGTCAAGGTTAATGTATATATCAGCAAACCTGTCAAGTCCTCTTTTGATAGCATTTTGGTAGTCTTTGTCTTTTGATTCACTATTGTCAGCAAGTTTTTTAAAGTCGTCGGCAGCAAGATTTATTTTTTCTGTAAGAGCTGGTTTTAGAATAGGGTCGCTAATTCCTGGATAAAATAACTTATCGTCTTGAACAAATTTTTCTTTGCTTTTAAATTCTTCAAATTTTGTCATCGCGTTTTCAGGTGTTTTAATTTGTCCTGTTCCACAAGCTGTGAAAAGAAGAAAAGTCAAGCCGAAAAAGATATTTGTTAGTGGTCTAACTGTCGTCTTAAAATGGCCTCTAACGTGTGTATTCACTCGACAAAGTTATAATAATCTTTCCCCAATCCATTTC
>JBKJNS010000071.1:0-2902 GCA_046593455.1 Chitinophagales bacterium
CGCAAATACTTTTTTTCATTTTTATTTCTTAGTACTTCAATTCTAAATGCGCAAAACACAAAGCTCCCAATCACGATTACCGATATAGACAGCATCAAGGATGTAAGCGATCCGCAAATTTCTCCCGATGGAAAATGGGTGGCATACACCGTTAGTTCCACCAATCTTGAAAAAGATTATTCAACATCAGATATCTGGATGACGAGTTGGGATGGAAGTAAATCCATTCAGCTTACACACACCCCTGAGCAAGATGAAACAAATGCAAGATGGAGCACAGATAATCAATACATCAGTTTTCTTTCTTCAAGAAAAAGTAAAGAAAAAGATGAGGAAGAATCGCAACTGTGGTTTTTAAATCGCGAGGGCGGTGAAGCAGAAAAAATAACCAGCTTCTCTGGCGGCGTTGAAGATTATGCATGGAGCCCCAGTGGAAAAAAAATTGCACTGATCGTAAATATAAAAGACACCACAAAATATATTGAAGGAACAGAAACCCCTGTACCAATTGTGATCGATCGTTTTTATTTCAAAGAAGATTACAGCGGTTACCTTACCACAGAAAGAAAGCATTTGTTTGTGTTGGATGTTGCAACAAAAGATACCTTGAGAATTGTGGATGGAAATTTTGACGAGGAACTTCCATCATGGAGCCCCGATGGAAAATCAATTGCATTTGTAAGCAAGCGCTCACAGGCAGATTTTGACCGCGATGATAACTACGATGTTTTTATTGTTGATGCAAAAGCACATTCTAAACCTCGCCAACTCACAACCTCTTCATTAAAAGATATGGATCCTGAATATGAAGCGCCGCCTGCATGGAGCCCCGATGGAAAAATGATTGCTTACACTGTCGGCGGCCCGCTCAAACTTATTTATTATGCAACTCAGCATCTCGCTGTAATCCCTTCTTCAGGCGGCGAACCAAAAATTTTAACTGCTAACTATGATCGCAATGTGTGGAATCCGCAATGGAGCCCTGATGGAAAAGAAATTTATTTTATTGCAGAAGACGATCAGAATCTTGATCTCGATAAAATTTCAGCAACAGGTGGCGAAATACAAAAAGTAATTGCA
Organism: Chitinophagales bacterium; assembly: GCA_046593455.1. Lineage (GTDB taxonomy): Bacteria > Bacteroidota > Bacteroidia > Chitinophagales > UBA10324 > JAJAYG01. The sequence goes on from JBKJNS010000071.1 coordinate 1,081, forward strand.
GGCCGCTATTCAGTTTATAACTACCAACTACAGCAAGGTAAAATGGCGTTGTTGTATACCACTCCAAATTTTCCGCTTGAGGTTTTTGTACAAGATGGAAATGGTTTGAGAAATCTTTCTCATCAAAATGATGGATGGCTCAACCGCCATCAAATTGCAACCACTAAAGAATTTCAATCTAAAAGTAAAGATGGAACAATCGTAAGCGGATTTATGGTGTTGCCTTATGGTTATGTGGAAGGAAAAAAGCATCCAACTATATTACAGATTCATGGAGGGCCAACAAGCCAGAATCAAAATGAGTGGGCAACCGATTGGCAGTTGTATGCATCGTGGGGTTATGTAACGGTGTCGATGAATCCGCGCGGCAGCACTACCAAAGGAGAAAAATTTGCAACAGCAATTTTTGCAAAGTGGGGATCGGTTGATATTGAAGATGATCTTTCGGGTGTAGATTATTTGGTAAAGAACGGAATTGCCGATGCAAATAAATTAGCAGTAGAGGGTTGGAGTTACGGCGGCATTGCAACAGACTTTACCATTTTAAAAGACCACCGTTTCAAATGCGCCATCAGCGGCGCAAGCATTGGCAATGCGCTTGCAGGTTACGGAACCGATATGTACATCCGTGAATACGAAGCCGAGCTGGGAACACCTTGGAATAATTTTGACAACTATGTAAAAAACTCAGCTCCATTTCTTCATGCAAACAAGATTACTACGCCAACACTTTTTATGTGCGGGCAAAAAGATTTTAATGTTCCGCTTTTAAATTCAGAACAAATGTACCAGGCATTAAAAAGTTTAGGCATTGAAACACAACTGATCATTTACCCTGATCAGTTTCACAGCATAACGATTCCAAGTTATTTGCGCGATCGTTTTCAAAGAAGAAAAGAATGGTTTGATGATCATTTAAAAAATTGATTTCTTTGTTCAACACAAAATAAAATTTAATGGCACTAAAGGTAATTGGAACAGGTAACGGAAGAACCGGAACCTTGTCTCTCAAATCGGCATTAGACGAGTTGGGTTTTGGAAAATGTTTTCACATGTATGAACTCATTGAGCATGTTCCCGAACGCGTTAAGTATTTTGAACAGGCAGAACGCGGTGAGGCTGTAAATTGGGATGAGTTGTTTGATGGTTACAATTCTGCTGTTGACTTTCCGGTGATCCGCTATTACAAACAAGTAATGGCAAAATATCCCGATGCAAAAATCATTCACACCACCCGCGATCCCGAGTCGTGGTACAAAAGTTTTAGTGAAACAATTTTGTATGCAACCCAACCCGACTTTAAAAGAATTTTGAAGATGATGATCCGCCTTCCGTTTTCATCAACGCTCCGTAAGAAAATGCGCGTTCTCAAATTCAATGGCGCAATGATCAGGAATATGATAGGGAAAAATTTTAATGACAAACAAGCTGCAATAACAATGTTCAATCTGCATAATCAGGATGTATTAGCAACAGTTCCAAAAGACCGCATGCTTATTTACGATGTTAAACAAGGATGGGAACCTCTCTGCAAATTTTTAGATGTTCCCGTTCCCAATACTCCTTTTCCAAATACAAATTCAACTCATGAGTTTTTGAATAATCTTAAGCGTTTATAAAATGAATGAATGCCGTAAACCGCATTAACCTTTGGAGTGGTCCGCGAAATATTTCAACAGCAATGATGTATTCATTTGCGCAGCGAAATGATATCAGTGTAATTGATGAACCATTGTATGCTCACTACTTAAAAACTTCTGGTGCTATTCATCCCGGCAGAGAAGAAGTGCTGGCATCGCAGGAAAATGATGGTGAAGAAGTA